>NZ_JAUOSC010000060.1:0-554 GCF_030548285.1 Gilvimarinus sp. 1_MG-2023 | reverse complement strand
GTTTTGCTCTTTTGTGATCCGGGTTGTCTTTGCATATTAAAAGACCCTCTTTGACCAGATCGTTCACGACCCGTTGTACGGACTGTCTTGCCAGACCCATTCGGCGAGCAATGCTGGCAACAGTAGGGTTGTGTTCTTCCATTGTGATTGCGCCAAGCACTTGCCACCGAGCGCTTGTTAATCCCAAACCGCGTACCAGGTTGTCACCTGTTTCGCGCAATGTGCCATTAAATCGGAAGATTTCAAGAATAAGATCGGTAAGTACTTCACTACGCTTCACGCGCTGGGTCATTGGTTGATTTCCTTTACGATTTTGTAATGCCACTGTATTCGGAGCGCCGCGGATAGTACTGGCGCCAGGTTCTCTGTACCAGTACACCGCTCTTATTCTACTTGAGGATGGGCACTGATACTGATCGGTTGGTGAATTGCGATGGTTTCGTGGGAGATCCCTTGGTCTAGCATGATAAAAAACTTCTGCCTTAAGCCTCGATTTTTTGGGGAGGCATACAATTTGACGTTGTTCTTGAGACTAATAATAGTCACAATGACAG
>NZ_JAUOSC010000006.1:0-182693 GCF_030548285.1 Gilvimarinus sp. 1_MG-2023 | reverse complement strand
GCGTTCTGCGTTCTGCGTTCTGCGTTCTGCGTTCTGCGTTCTGCGTTCTGCGTTCTGCGTTCTGCGTTCTGCGTTCACGGAGCGGCATTATAGCCTGCTCCGTATGCTTGTAAATCCCTTACTCGTCCAAAAAGCTGCGCAGGTGATCGGAGCGCGTTGGGTGGCGCAGTTTGCGCAACGCTTTGGCTTCGATCTGACGGATACGCTCGCGGGTTACATCGAACTGTTTGCCCACTTCTTCCAGGGTATGGTCGGTGTTCATGTCGATACCGAAACGCATACGCAGTACTTTGGCTTCGCGGGCGGTAAGACCGGCGAGTACGTCGCGAGTGGACTCGGTTAAGCCGACGCTGGTGGCCGATTCTACCGGAGACACGATGGTGGTGTCTTCTATAAAGTCACCCAGATGCGAATCTTCATCGTCGCCGATAGGAGTTTCCATGGAGATGGGCTCTTTGGCAATTTTTAATACCTTGCGAACCTTATCTTCCGGCATTTCCATGCGTTCACCCAGCTCTTCCGGGGTGGGCTCGCGACCCATCTCTTGCAGCATTTGGCGCGATACACGGTTGAGTTTGTTAATCGTCTCAATCATGTGCACCGGAATACGAATGGTGCGGGCCTGGTCGGCAATAGAGCGGGTGATCGCCTGACGAATCCACCAGGTAGCGTAAGTGGAGAATTTATAACCGCGACGGTATTCGAATTTATCCACCGCTTTCATCAAGCCGATGTTGCCTTCCTGGATCAGGTCGAGGAACTGCAAGCCGCGGTTGGTGTATTTTTTCGCGATGGAAATTACCAAGCGCAGGTTGGCCTCAACCATTTCCTTTTTGGCGCGGCGAGCGCGGGCTTCACCAATCGACATGCGGCGATTGATGTCTTTAATGGCCGCTAGCGGCAGGCCGCCTTCATCTTCGACTTGCAGCAGCTTGCGCTGGGCGCGAACAATGTCGGCTTCAAAAGGCTTGAGCGCTTCCGAGTAGTCGCGCTTTTTCTTAATGATTTCGCCAATCCACTCTTCGTTGGATTCGTTGCCTGGGAATTCTTTTACAAACGTTTTGCGCGGCATACGGGCTTTGCGAACGCACAGCTCTAAAATGGCACGCTCTTCGCGACGAGCGCGGTCAAGAATATCGCGCACACCGGTGTAGACCGGCTCGAACTGGCGCGGTGGCAGTTTGAAGAATTTGAAAATCTCACCCAGCTCATGCAACTCTTTAACGGCTTGCTTGCTGTCGCGACCGTGCTTCTCAAGAGTCTTTTCGGCCTTAGCGAGTTGCTTTTTCAGAGCGGTAAAACGCTCTTTGGCTTCTTCTGGATCTACGCCCGAAGGTGCTTCATCGTCGTCATCGTCCGAATCGCTGTCTTTCGAGGCCGCGGGGTTGGAGCCGGCGGTAGGGATTTCGTCGGAAGGGTCGAGCCAGCCAATAATAATATCGCTCAGGCGGCGCTCTTCTTTAACTACCAGATCGTATTCGTCGATGATTTGCTGGACAGCGCCGGGCCAGTGGGCGATGGCGTGCATCAGCTCGCGCACACCTTCTTCGATGCGCTTGGCGATGGCGATTTCACCTTCGCGGGTCAGCAGCTCAACGGTACCCATTTCGCGCATATACATACGCACGGGGTCCGTGGTGCGACCGGCTTCGGTTTCTACCGCAGCCAATGCGGCGGCGGCTTCGGCGGCGGCTATTTCGTCGGCCGAGGAGTCGCCGTCTGCCATCAACAAGTCGTCGGCATTGGGTGCCTGTTCGAATACCCGGATGCCCATGTCGTTGATCATCTGAATGATGTCTTCGACCTGATCGGGATCGGAAATGTCCTCAGGTAAGTGGTCATTCACTTCGGAGTAAGTCAGGTAACCCTGTTCTTTACCACGAGCGATGAGCTCTTTAATACGGGACTGTTGCTGTTTAGCGTCGTCAGCCATTCGATACCCTGTGAAGTTAGCGGTTAAAAAGCAAGCGCGGGATTATACTCTAAACGGTTGGGGATGTTCTAGCGAAATCAAGGTCGATAGCGGCTATCTAATTGAAAAATTTAGTGGTTTTGGCTTATTTTGCCATTTTAAGCCGCGCCTGGGGCGGGTTACTGCTGAATAAGCTCAGGCAGAGATTCAGCGGTTTATTCATTTGGCTCGCGGCCGAGCGCAGCGGCGTAGAGTGCGTCTTTTTCGGCGCGGCTCATTTGGCTGGCGGCGGGGCTTTTTAAGGTGGCCATGGCGGCGGCGCGGTGCTTGTATGCCACTTGTTCGCGAGCTTTGCGCAGGCAGGCCTGCAGAGCGCCTGCGGGGTTGTAGCCGTGCTCGTCGCTGGCCTCTTTGCGGGTTAAGTTGGCCGCAGCGCGCAGCAGGTCGTTACCGGCAATGGCGGCCAGTTGATCGGACTCACTCTCGCCGTAGTTGGCGCGCCAGTGGCCGAGGATATGCGGCAGTTGGTAGTGGCTGCGTTGATGCAGTAGCTGCAGCAAGCGGCCCAGGCGGCGCAGCTCAAGGTTGGGTTGCTCTAGCCAGAACTGGTGGTCGTCTTCATTTGTCGCCAGCTCCGGGTGAGCCAACAGCAGTGCCATGGCTTTGCGTTCGGGCGGCATGAGGTAACGGCTGTTGGGGCTTGTGGCCGGCGGGATAGTAGATTCGCCAGCAGGGGCCTCGTGCTCCGGGTAGTCATCTCCCGGCGTGTAGGGCATTGACTCTTCGGGGTAGGGCGCGTGGTCGGGCACAGGCGGCACCTGCTCCGGCGGCGGCATATCGGCGTAATAGGCGTCCTCAGCCGGTGGGGCTTCGGGCAGGTTTGGCTGGAGCTCGCTGACCTTAAGGTGGCCGCTGGGCTCGGGTTCAGGGGCGCTGGGCGCTTGCGAGGGCAGGGCCTCGGGAGTGTCAATCAGCTCTTCCAGGGTGTCGCGCCGCAGACCGGTGCGATTGGCGAGCGAGTCGAACATCAACTCTTTGAACACGCCTTTGGGCAATTTGGCCAGTAGAGGGGCGGCGCGCTTACTGAAATGGGCGCGACCTTCCATGGTTTGAATATTGATGCCTTCGGCCGCCGCGTCGAACAAATAGTCTTCCAGTGGCACGGCCATGGCGATCATATTTTCGAACTTTTCCGCTCCGACCTGCCGCACTAGGGTGTCCGGGTCTTCGCCCTCGGGCAAAAATAAGAATTTTACCTGGCGGCCATCGGTCATTGCCGGCAGCGAGGATTCCAGAGCCCGGGTGGCGGCGCGGCGACCGGCGCTGTCGCCGTCGAAGCAAAAAACCACTTCGCTGGTGTAGCGAAAGGCGCGCTCTAAATGCTCCGGGCTGCAGGCGGTGCCGAGCGTGGCGACGCCGTAGCGCAGGCCAAACTGGGCCAGGCTCACCACGTCCATATAGCCTTCCACCACCAGTAGGCGAGGCAGTTCGCGGTAGGCTTGGCGGGCCTCGTGCAGGCCGTACAACTCTTGCCCTTTGTGGAAGACGGGTGTTTCGGGGGAGTTTAAATATTTGGGTTTGTCATCACCCAGCACTCGCCCGCCAAAGCCAATAACCCGCCCACGGGTGTCGCGGATGGGGAACATAATGCGGTAGCGAAAGCGGTCGTAGCAGCGATCTGAGCCCTCGGGTTGAATCAGCATACCCGCGGTTTGCAGGTCGCGCTGATCGTCGCTGCTCGAGCCCAGGGCTTTGAGTAGGTTGTCCCAGCCCGGCGGGGCGTAACCGATGCCGTAGTCGCGGGCGATATGGCCATCGAGGCCGCGGCCGGTTAGGTACTCTACCGCCTTGGCGCGGCCGGGGTGTTGGCGCAGCTGTTCGCGGTAAAAGTCATTGGCTTGCTCGAGCAGGCTGTACAGGCGCTTGCGTTGGCGCTCTTGTTGGGACTGGGCCGGGGTGACCTCTTCGCGCGGCACTTCCAGGCCGCACAGGTGCGACAGTTGTTCCACCGCCTCGGGAAAGGCGATGCGCTCGTAATCCATAATAAAGCCCACGGCATTGCCGCTGGCACCGCAGCCAAAACAGTAATAGAACTGTTTGTCGGGGCTGACGGTAAACGATGGGGTTTTTTCGTCGTGGAAGGGGCAGCAGGCGGCGTAGTTTTTGCCCGTCTTTTTCAGTTTGACGCGATGATCCACCACCTCGACAATGTCGACGCGATCGAGTAACTCATCGATAAACGACTGGGGGATTAGGCTCATGAGAGGAGTTTAACGGGTTGTGAGCCGTTGTGCGACGGTTTAACCGAGGCGAGCCTTAATGCGTTTGCTGATGTCACCCATGTCGGCGCGACCTTGCACCTGAGGTTTAATCAGTGCCATGGCCTGGCCCATTTCGCGCATGCTGCTGGCACCGCTGTCGGCAATCGCTTGCTCGACAATTTGATCCAGCTCGGCATCGCTCAGAGGTTGCGGCAAAAATTCCTGAATCACCACGCTCTCGGATCGTTCTTGCTCGGCCAAATCCTCGCGGTTTGCGTCTTCATACTGCTTTATGGAGTCGCGGCGCTGTTTGAGCATTTTGTCGAGCACAGCGAGTACGCGGGCGTCGTCAAGCTCGATGCGTTCATCGACCTCAATGCGTTTGAATTCCGAGTTAACAAGACGCAAAACCGCAACGCGAGCTTTTTGCTTGGCTCGCATTGCGGTTTTTAGCTCGTCATTAATTCGGGTTTTCAGTGCAGATGCCATCTTGGCTCCCGAGTCTCTTGAGCTGGTGCATCCATCGCCCTCAGGCGACGGTATGCAGCTTAGTACAGGCGTTGGAACTTACGAGATTCGCGCTGTACTTTTTTGGCGTGACGCTTAACGGCAGCAGCCATGTTGCGTTTGCGAACAGCAGTTGGCTTCTCGTAGAACTCGCGGCTGCGAACTTCTGACAATACACCTGCTTTTTCACAAGCGCGCTTGAAACGACGCAGTGCTACATCAAACGGCTCGTTTTCTTTAATCTTTACTGAAGGCATGCTTTTACCTTTGGTTGACTAATATGTGTCTTTGCTAAGACAAAATGTATCTCGTTATATGGAGGCCCATCGGCGTAAACACGTAGGTCTCTCTAAGAGGGCGCAGATTTTATACACTTAAACTCCCACCTGCAAGGGCAAATTCCGGCTTTTTTACCTGAGTTGCTGGCCCGAACCCAATGCGATCTATATCATAGCGAGCTTTGTTGGCCCGGGAATACGAAATCATGCGTGTATTGGGGATAGAAACCTCCTGCGACGAAACCGGTATTGCCCTGTTTGATACCGAAAAAGGACTGCTCGCCCACGAGTTGTATTCGCAAATTGCGGTACACAGTGAATATGGCGGTGTGGTGCCGGAGCTGGCCTCGCGCGATCATGTGCGCAAGATACTACCACTGATTCAGTCGGTTATGGCCAGTGCCGATGTACAAGGCGGCGATATAGACGGCGTTGCCTACACCTCTGGCCCCGGTTTGATTGGTGCCCTCATGGTAGGGGCGAGTGTCGGCCGCTCGCTCGCCTACGCTTGGCAGGTGCCGGCGATTGGTGTGCACCATATGGAGGGGCATCTGTTAGCGCCCATGCTGGAGGACAACCCGCCGCCGTTTCCCTTTGTCGCTCTGCTGGTCTCTGGCGGGCACACCCAGTTGGTTAAAGTAGAAGGTATCGGCCGCTATGAGTTACTGGGCGAATCGCTGGATGATGCCGCCGGTGAAGCTTTCGACAAAGCCGCCAAAATGCTCGATTTGGATTACCCCGGTGGGCCGCAAATTGCCAAGCTTGCCGAGCAAGGTGTGGCTGGGCGTTTTACCTTTCCGCGCCCTATGGTCGATCGGCCCGGGCTCGACTTTAGTTTTTCGGGCTTAAAAACTTACACCTTAAATACCGTGGCGAAACACAAAGGCCCCAGCGGGCTGCCGGACGATCAAACCTGCGCCGATATTGCCCGCGCCTTTGAGGAGGCGGTGGTCTCTACGCTGGTGATTAAATGTCGGCGTGCGCTGGAAGCCACCGGCTACAAGCGATTGATTATTGCCGGTGGTGTGTCGGCCAATAAAAGGCTGCGCCACGAGCTGGAAGTGGCACTGGCGAAAATAAACGCGTCGGTGTTTTATGCCCGCCATGAATTCTGTACCGATAACGGCGCCATGATCGCCTATGCCGGTGCCCAACGCCTGGCCGCCGGTATAAGTGAAGACTTACCGATTAACGTGACGCCGCGCTGGCCGCTGGACAGTTTGTCGCCTTTGGGCGAGTCGCCCGATCAACAAAAGTAGAGTGTGTTATGGATATTGTTTACATTCGGGACCTGCAGGTTCAAACCATTATTGGTATTTACGATTGGGAGCGGGAAGTGCGCCAAACCGTAAGTATCGATTTGGAAATGGCGGCCGATATTCGCAGGGCGGCTGAAACGGACGACATTCAGTATGCGCTAAATTACAAAGCGGTTTCCAAGCGTGTTATCGCACATGTGGAAGGCCGCGCAGCGCTCTTGGTTGAGTCTTTAGCCGAAGAGATCGCGGCATTGGTGCGCGCAGAGTTTAACGTGCCCTGGTTGCGATTACGTCTGAGTAAGCCCGGCGCGTTGCGCGGTGCGCGCGATGTCGGTTTGGTGATTGAGCGCGGAGAAAAGCCGGCATGAGCCGTGTGTACTTAAGCTTAGGCAGTAATATTCATCGCTACCGGCATATCAGTGCGGCTTTAGATGCACTCAACGACACTTTTGGCGCTTTGGATATTTCCACTGTTTACGAAAGCGAGGCGGTCGGTTTTGCCGGCAGCCATTTTCTGAATTTGGTGGTGGGGATAAATACCCGGCTCGGTGTTGGTCAGCTGTGGGCGGTATTAAAACAAATAGAAGATAATAATGGCCGCGATCGCAGCGGTCCTAAGTTTAGCCCGCGTACTCTGGATATCGACATTTTAACCTTTGGCGACTTTTGCGGTGAGGTGGACGGCGTTGACTTGCCGCGCGATGAAATTACTAAAAATGCGTTTGTGTTGCAGCCGCTAGCGGAATTGGCGGCGACGGAAGTTCACCCGGTGCAACAAAAAACCTACCGTCAGTTGTGGCAAGAGTACGACACGAGTAAACAAAAACTGTGGCCTGTCTCATTCGAGTGGCGCGGACGAGAGGTGTCGGTGGTGGGCGGATAGTGATTGCCAGTTCAGCGGGAACGAAGCTTAGGCTTCATTCTCCGCCGCCCGTTCCCCGACCTCCGACCTCCGACCTCCGACCTTCACAATCACAGCCACCTTAACTTTCTAAATAATACCAGCAGCCCCGCGCCAGTCAGCCCCATCAATCCCATCACAATAAAATAGCCATTGCGGTAGTGCAGCTCAGGGATATACTCAAAGTTCATACCGTAGATGCCGGCAATAAAAGTGAGTGGAACAAAAATAGCGGTAATAACCGTCAGTACCCGCATGGTGTTGTTTAGCATATGCGAGGTGAGCGATAGGTAGCCTTCAATTAAATCGCCGCAAATTTCATAAAACATGGTCGCCAAGCTGTGGGCGCGCTCGCAGCGATCGAATAAGTCTTGCAGGGAGTGGTTAATATCATCCACGGTGTCGGTAAACACTGCGGGGGTTTCGCGCAGCAGTGACTGAGCAATGCCCTCGTGATAACTGAAGGTGCGCTTAAGCTTACGCAGGCGCGATTTGTAAGCAATCAGCGAGCGCATAATTTCATCGCTGGGGCGCTCTTGCATGGCGTCTTCCAAATCATTAATACGCTCTTCAAAAGCCAACATGGCCTCCAGGTAGCGCCCCACCGAATAGTTCATGATGCGAATCGCCAGCAGTGCTGGCTGGCGCAGTAAGTCGCCCTTAGGATCGTTCCAGTGTTGTTGAATACTGAGGGATTTACTTTGGCGCACACTGATGAGCAAATTTTTACTCGCGAATAGGGCAATCGGTACCTGCGTCATATTGAGGTCTTCATCAAAGTGAGTAATGCCCCGGTATAAAATAAGTACCTGATCGTCGAAGGTTTCGGTTTTCGGTGGGTGACGTTTGCGCTGAGCATCATCGACGGCTAATGGATGGCAGCCGAGCTTGAGTAACAACGCCTTTTCTTCGCTGACGTTTTCACTGTGAATGTCCACCCACAAGTAGCCGGTTTGAGCCGTTTGCCACTGAGCGACTTGTTCTTCACCACCTAAACGTTTGGTGCCGTCTTCTTGTAGCCAGAGTGTATTGATCATTACGTTAGCCTTGTAGCGTTCGGCCGCCATCCACAGCGATGATTTGCCCAGTAATATAGGGGGCGTCGGTCAATAAAAAGTGGACGGTGCGGGCGATATCCTTGGGTTCACCACTGCGTTCGAGGGCGATTTTATTCAGTATAGACTGCTGTTTGCTCTCAGACAGAGCCGCCGCGTCCTCCGGCCAGGCAATGGCACCCGGCGCAATACCGTTTACGCGAATCTTAGGCGCCAATTCGCGCGCTAAGGTTTTAGTCAGCATGACATTACCGGCTTTGGCGATGCAATAAATACTGTGGCCTTTGAGGGGGCGCTCGGCGTGAATGTCGGCAATATTAATAATACAGCCCTCGCTTGATGCGAGAGCAAGTGCCAGTTTTTGACTGAGAAAAAACGGCGCTTTTAAGTTGCTGCCAATCAGATTGTCCCAGTCGGCCTCACTCGCCTCGCCGACGGGAGTCGGGTAAAAACTGGAAGCGTTATTGATTAAGGCGTTAAGTGAGCCGAAGCAATCCAGTGCTTGTTCCGCCAGTGTGAGTAGTTCGGCTTGGTTGCACAAGTCGCCACTAAGAATACGAACACTGTCGGCGCGCTCGGTGTTGAGTTCAGCGGCGAGGGCACTCGCCTCTTGCTGTGACTGGCGACAGTGAATAATCAGTTGCCAGCCTTCGCAGTGAAGCTTGCGAGCAATGGCGGCGCCGATGCGTCGCGCACCGCCGGTGATCAGTGCGACAGGAGGTGCATTGTTCATAAGTGTGTCGTCGATTGGGTGTGTTGGAAGTGTTGAATCGCTTGCAGCCGTTTTTGTTCCAGCTGTTTGCCCAGTTCGGCCCCCGAGTAACCGGCGGCGATAAGGTTTTTGGGGGCAACATTACTGGCGGCCATCAACGCGCCGCGTAAAAAGTCGGCCTGTGGATAGGGGCGAGTTTCAAATCCGGTGCGGCCGCGTGAGTCGGCTGTGCAGGCCAGTAAAAAAGGTTCTATTCGCTCCGGCCGGCGCAATACATCGAGGCGTTTAAACAGCTTGTTAACTGTAGCGGCTTTTAGTTCTAGGGCTCTGTGCACATGGGTGTGAAACTCACACACTAATAACGCTAGGTCGCGATGCTCATTGGGCACGGCCAGTCGACGGCAGAGCGCTTTAATCAGTGATAACCCCGACTTTTCGTGGCCGTGATGACGGGGCCACTGATCTTGAGGGGTGACGCCTTTACCTAAGTCGTGCATGAGGGCGGCAAAGCGGACGATGGAACTATCGCTAAGCAGGCTCGCCTGCTGCAGCACCATTAAGCTGTGTATGCCGGTGTCTATTTCCGGGTGATGCTGGGCTGGCTGTGGCACCCCAAACAGGGCGTCGAGCTCTGGTAATACTTTCGCCAGCGCACCACAGTCTTTGAGGGTTTGAATAAATACTTCGGGATTTTTTTCTTCCAACGCGCGCGACATCTCTTTCCACACACGCTCGGCTACTAGGTGATCGGCCTCGCCTTGCTCGACCATTTCTCGCATCAAGGCTTGGGTTTCGCTCGCCACCGTAAAACCCAAATGATGGTAGCGCGCGGCAAAGCGGGCCACGCGCAGTATACGCACAGGGTCTTCGGTAAAGGCTGCGCTGACGTGGCGCAGAACCTTTTGCTGAATATCTTGTGCTCCGCCGTAGGGGTCGATCAGTTCGCCCGACTCTGATTTAGCAATCGCGTTGATAGTGAGGTCGCGCCGTATTAGGTCTTGTTCAAGACTTATGTCAGGGGCGCAGTGAAATTGGAAGCCGGTATAGCCCTGGCCTGATTTTCTCTCAGTGCGCGCCAGTGCGTACTCCTCTTTGCTCTCGGGGTGGAGAAAAACGGGAAAGTCTTTTCCTACCGGTGTGAAGCCCAGTTGCTGCATGGCCTCGGGTGTGGCCCCTACGACGACCCAGTCTTGTTCACTATAGGGATAGCCCAGCAACTGATCGCGGACCGCTCCGCCCACAAGAAATGTCTGCATAAAGAGTATTCGCAATGCTGTTTAGGTGGTTAGTTAAGAGTAGGTGATTGTCGCATTAAATACCGATGGAGTAATACAGCGAGTGTAGCTGGTGTGAATTGCTCCCGTGGTTTCTTCAGGTGGAATCGGGTGAGTTGGGTGCCCACATTGGCGCTTATTTGATTGTATTTTACCTATTGAAATCGGGTGTTTCAATTTGGTGCGACCTGCAATGTTTGGCGATTATAAATGCACGTCTTTGGTGCTCTGACGCAGATGAAAGAATTGAATATTTTGTTAAATTCTCTCTATGTTGCTGAAAACATTGGAATTTAATAAGTTGGCGCGGTCTTCGCTATAACGTCAGCAAGCTTGTTCGGTGTGCTAATCGAGACAGCTAACAAAACAACATATTCGTTACTGCCATTAGAAACTAGAGGAAGATTTCATGAAGATGATTAACAAAAAAGTATTGGCCAGTGCTGTTGCCGCTACTGCTATTGCCCTGAGTGCTGCTGTACCAACCGCCAGTGCAGCCGAAGTGTCAGCATCGGTAGGCGCAGCCAATATGTACTACTGGCGTGGTCTGGACTTAGGTAATGGCGATCCAGCAATTTCTGGTGACCTGAGTGTTAGCGCTGGTGGCTTCTATGGCGGCATCTGGGGTTCTTCTGGTGATGCATCAGGCGGCCAAGAATATGACTTATTTGTGGGTTACGGCGGTGAAGCGGGCAGCTTTACTTACGACGTAAGCCTGTGGAACTACAACTACCCAAGTGCTACTGATCCTGTAACTGGCGACGACACTTCACCAGATATCGGTGATTCAACCGAAGCGGTTGTGTCTTTAGGATTTGGTCCTGTGGCAGTGACCTACTACCACGGCCTGGAAGATTTGGAAGATTACTGGTACACCACCATTGGTGCTACTTTTGACAAATTCAGCGTGACTTACGGTTTGCACGAAGACGACCTAGCCCATGTTGACCTAGGCTACTCGTTCAACGATAACGTGAGCTTCACCATTGGCCAAGTGGTTGATGATGTAGACGGTACTTTTGATGACGATACTAAGTTTATCTTGTCTCTGAGCCTGCCAATCGAATTCTAAGTCAGTCTTAGAACTCTGTTTCGCTGACAGATTAAACAGCGAGCATGAAGCGTTAGGGGCAAACCATAGGTTTGCCCCTTTTTTTTTGTGCGAGATGTGAGCGGTCAAAAAAAAGCGGGCATAGCGCCCGCTTGAGAGTTGCTTTACTGCTTGCGACTCTACTTTTTGTCTATGACTTTGCCGCTTGTTCGCGAGCAATGGCGCGATAGGCAATGTCACGGCGCAGAGAGACGTCTTTCCATTGGATTTTATCGGCCAATTGGTAGGCGCGCGCCTGAGCTTCGCTGACAGTATTGCCGAGCGCGGTAGCGCAAAGCACGCGACCGCCGTTGGTCACGATGGCTCCGTCTTTGTCGGCGGTGCCGGCATGGAAAACCTTTTCGCCGTCGACTTCGGTAGTGGGTAGGCCGCTGATGACATCGCCCTTGTTGTAGGCGCCTGGGTAGCCGCCGGCCGCGAGCACTACGCCGACACTGGCGCGCTCATCCCACTCGGCAGTGGCTTTATCCAGTTCCCCGCGGGTAGCCGCTAAACACAGCTCGACCAAATCAGATTTTAAACGCAGCATTATGGGCTGAGTTTCCGGGTCGCCAAAGCGGCAGTTGTATTCGATGACTTTGGGAGTGCCTTCGTCGTCAATCATTAGGCCGGCATATAAAAAGCCCGTGTAGCGATTGCCTTCGGCCTTCATGCCTTCGACGGTGGGGCGAATCACTTCATCCATAATGCGCTGATGCACCGCGTCGGTCACCACCGGTGCCGGTGAGTAGGCACCCATGCCGCCAGTGTTGGGGCCGGTATCGCCTTCACCCGCGCGCTTGTGGTCTTGGCTGGTGGCCATCGGCAGAATATTATCGCCGTCCACCATCACAATAAAGCTGGCTTCTTCACCGGTCAGAAACTCTTCGATCACTACGCGGCAACCGGCATCGCCAAAGGCGTTGCCCGACAGCATGTCTTTGACAGCTTCTTCGGCTTGCTCAAGAGTCTCGGCGACAATAACACCTTTACCCGCGGCTAGACCGTCGGCCTTCACCACGATGGGTGCGCCTTTCTCGCGTAAGTAAGCCAACGCTGGCTCCACTTCGGTAAAGTTTTGGTAGTCGGCGGTGGGAATATTTTGGCGTTCGAGAAAGTCTTTGGTAAATGCCTTCGAACCCTCTAATTGAGCTGCGCCTTTACTGGGGCCAAAACAGGTCAAACCGCGCTCGGCAAAAAAGTCGACCACGCCTTCCACCAGGGGGACTTCCGGGCCAACAATGGTGAGCTCGCACTGCTCAGCCTTGGCAAAGTCGGCGAGTTTGGCAAAGTCGCTGACACCGATGTCGACGTTTTTAAGTTTATCGTCCAGTGCGGTACCGGCGTTGCCGGGGGCGAGAAAAACGGTATCCACTCGTTTGCTTTGGGCCGCTTTCCAGGCCAGAGCGTGTTCGCGGCCACCGCCGCCAATGATAAGAATGTTCATAAACTTATGCCGTTACTTTGAGTCTCTGAAAGGGTGGTTATGCTATCGCTGAACGCTGAACGCTGAACGCTGAACGCTGAACGCTGAACGCTGAACGCTGCGTTTTGCGTGCCGCATTCAGCGTCCTGTGTCTTTAATGCCGGAAATGACGCATGCTGGTAAAGACCATGGCGATGCCGTGCTCGTCCGCCGCAGCAATCACTTCTTCATCGCGCATGGAGCCGCCGGGTTGAATCACCGCAGCAATTCCGGCCGCAGCGGCGTTGTCGATTCCGTCGCGAAATGGGAAGAAGGCATCGGAAGCCATCACTGAGCCAGGCACGGCCAGCCCGGCGTGCTCGGCTTTAATGCCGGCAATACGGGCGGAGTTGACGCGGCTCATTTGGCCGGCACCGACGCCCACAGTGGCGCCGTCTTTACCGTAGACAATAGCGTTGGACTTCACCATTTTGGCAACTTTCCAGGTGAACAACAGGTCGAGCATTTGCTCTTCAGTGGGCACCTGTTTGGTGACGACTTTTAAATCGGCTGCGGTAACGGTGCCATTGTCGCGGTCTTGTACCAGCAGGCCACCGGCGACGCGTTTGTAATCAAAGTCGCTCGGCGCAGCGCCCCATTCGCCACATTCAAGCAGGCGCACGTTCTTTTTGGCGCTAACGACTTCAACCGCTTCGCGGGCAATGCTGGGGGCAATAATCACTTCGACAAATTGTTTGTCGACAATGGCTTTCGCCGTGGCTGCATCCAGTGGGCGGTTAAAGGCGATAATGCCACCGAAAGAAGATTCTGGGTCGGTGTCGAAAGCGCGCTGATAGGCGGCTAATAAATTATCGGCGCTGGCCACACCGCAAGGGTTGGCGTGCTTGACGATGACGCAGGTGGGCGCGTCAAACAGTTTGACGGTTTCCAGTGCGGCGTCGGTATCGGCGATATTGTTGTAAGAAAGCTCTTTGCCCTGCAATTGCTTTGCGGTGGCAATGGTGCCGGGGGCTGGATTTTTCTCGACAAAGAACGCGCTTTTTTGATGCGAGTTTTCACCGTAGCGCAGGGTTTGTACCTGCTGGAATTGGCTATTGAAAGTGCGTGGAAAGTTTTCATTACCACCTTCGACCATACGGCCGAAGTAGTTGGCGATGGCACCGTCGTAGGCGGCGGTGTGCTCATAGGCTTTAATCGCCAAGTCGAAGCGTGTTTTATAAGTGGTCGAGCCGTTGTTGGCGGCGAGCTCACTCAGCACTGTTGCGTAATCGGAGGCGTTGACCACAATGTTGACGTGGGCATGATTTTTCGCTGCGGCGCGAACCATGGTGGGGCCGCCGATATCGATATTTTCAATGGCGTCGGCCAGCGAGCAATCGGGGTTGGCAACGGTGTTCTCAAACGGGTATAGGTTGACCACAACCATGTCGATGCCGCCGATGCCGTGCTCTTGCATGACGGCGTCGTCCTGACCGCGACGGGCCAAAATGCCGCCGTGTACTTTGGGGTGCAAGGTTTTTACCCGGCCATCCATCATTTCCGGAAAGCCGGTGTAGTCAGAGACTTCCACGGCGGGAATGGCGTTGTCTTTTAATAGACGAAAAGTGCCGCCCGTGGATAAAATTTCAACACCTTGCTGGTGCAGTGCGGTGGCAAATTCGACTATGCCGGTTTTGTCGGAAACACTAATGAGTGCACGTTTTACCGGTGCGAGGTCGGTAGGGTGGGTCATGGAGCTACGCATCCCGTTAAGTGTGGGCTGTTGTTCTGTTAGGCTGGAGGTCGTTGGGTTGGTGTCTGTTAAGACGCACAGGTCCAGTTAAGCTTGAGCAATCAGTCCGGTTAAAATAAAAGGGGTGGTAAAAACCACCCCAATCCCAAAATTTTCGTTGTACGCAACGCTTACAGTAGGCCGTACTGCTTGAGTTTTTTGCGCAAAGTGCCACGGTTTAACCCCAATACTTGAGCGGCGCGAGTTTGGTTGTGGCGGGTGTATTTAAGTACAACTTCTAAAAGCGGCGCTTCGACTTCGGCCATTACCATGTCGTAGACATTGCTAACCGATTGGCCGTCCAGGTGCTGGAAGTAATTTTCCATTGCCTGTTCAACGCTGCCGCGCAGGGATTGTCCCTGGGCGGGTTGTGCAACCTGTTCTTGGGGTGTGATAGGCGCATCAGTAATAAATGTTTCTGCTGAGTTCATGCCGCTTTTTCCTCTCGTTCTATCAGCGGTTCGAAGTATTGTCGAACGCTGGCATGTTGATCTTGTGGCGTTGCCAATTGGTTAAAATTGGCTCGAAAATCTCCTGTGTCGGCCAGTGTTTTTAGGTACCAGCCCAGGTGTTTGCGTGCTATTCGCGGCCCCATAACTGGGCCGTAAAAATTTGCCAACTCGGTGAGATGGCTTAACAGAATATCTCTGATTTCAATCAAAGACGGCTCCGGCAAATGTTGACCTGTACGTAAGTAATGGTCTATTTGCCGAAAAATCCAAGGGCGCCCCTGTGCGGCGCGGCCAATCATGACCGCTTGGGCCCCGGTGTGGCGCAATACCTGATCGGCCTTGTCGGCACTGTCGATATCGCCATTGCAAAACACAGGTATGCGACTGTGTGCGACAACATCCGCTATAGTGTCGTACTCGGCATTGCCTTCGAAGCGACAGGCTCGGGTCCGACCATGAATCGCTAAAGCGGCGATGCCTGCGTTTTGAGCAATATCGGCAATGCGACGGGCATTGCGTTGCTCCGGGCTCCAGCCTGTGCGTATTTTCAGTGTGACAGGCACCTCGACAGCGCTTACGACTGCCTCGAGAATATCCCCCACTAATTTTTCGTTCTGTAGTAGCGCTGAACCCGCGGCTTTTTTACAAACCTTTTTTGCCGGGCATCCCATATTTATATCGATGATTTGTGCGCCGTTGATCACGTTTAAACGCGCGGCATCGGCCATCATCTGTGGGTCACCGCCGGCAATTTGTACCGAAATTGGACCCACTTCCCCTTTGTGGTCGAGTCTCATTTTACTTTTGCGGCTGTGCCACAAACTGGTGTCAGAGGTGACCATTTCTGAAATAACCAGTCCCGCTCCCATGCGCCGGCAGAGCTGGCGAAAAGGTCGGTCCGTCACACCAGCCATAGGGGCTAAAATGACTTTGGAGTCGATTTGATAAGGGCCAATTTGAAACACTGTCAATTACCTAGCCGACTGTTACTTGAATGCTGATTTGGTCGCTTCTATACCGACATGGCCGGCCAAAAAGGGGGAGCTATGATACCTTTTTGTGGCGCGGTTGGGAACGCAGAAATTACACAGATTGGGCTTTTTTTAACCTAAATAATCCTTGACTTATGGGGGGATTATTGAATCTCTAGTCGATAGTTTACCGCCGCCTCACCCGGATCGGCCAGTTCTAAAGATAGGTGGATAGGTTGGTTTTTAGGCATAATCTTGCTGCCTGATAGTTCACCTTTTAAATATTCTTGCGGCTTGAAGATTCTGGACGCTACAGGCTTGTTGTTGATGTCGGTAAATGTAAGCTGCAAGTTGGGGTAAGCCTGATTGTATGTGGCGCCGTTGAGTACAATGGCATCCACTACCAGTGCGCGAGGGACATCGGGGTGGTTACGCACCACTAAATTAAACGTGCGAATGCTTTTATGGTCGCTCATTGCCGGCAGTTGGCAGCCCAGTAGTTCACAGGCGCTACTGTAGTAGGCGCGGTATGGTTCTTGTCGGCTGAAGCGGTCGAATTGCAGCCAGGCGACTTGTGCAAACAAGGTTAGCAGGGCGAGTACGATAGCGCTGCTCCACAGCAATTGTTTTTTCCAGTGTCGGGCGCTGGCCCCAGCCATTTCCACGGGCTCGGGGTCAATGTTGTACAACATACTGCTGCGATTGGAGTCAAAGGCGCTGAGCATTTCGTTGAAGTTGTCGTCCGGCTCTTCTTCACGGGTTAAGTGAAATTTAGGTGGAGGTGGCGCTTGATGTTGCGAGGGCTCGGATGACTGGGTGCCGTCCAGCGAGTCGTCGCCGGTTATAGTTTCGCTCTGCCAGGCGTCCTCATCGGTCTCATCTTCGGTTAGCGGGGCATCGTCAGTAGGTGGTTCGCCCTTGATTTGACTGATGGCGTTGGCGGCGTCCAGCGGTTGGTCATCGAGGTGTTCGTCGCCGACAATACTCAGGGGTGAGTCAAAGGTTGATTGGGCCGAGGAGCGAGGCTCTGGGTCGCTTTCGAGTAAGTTCTCTGCCCAGGACTCGTCGGTATCATCGATAAAATCGTCTGGCTTGTCGTCCAGTTTACGGTCAAACAGCGAATGGCCAGACTTTTTCTCTTCGATAAAGAACATCTCTTCATCTTCGGTGTCTTCGGCATCCATGTTGTCGCTAATCAGCTGGTTATCGTCCAGCTCGCTTTCGCGATTGATTTGCTCTTGGTCGAAGGCCAGCCCAGTTGAGGGGGTCGCCTGCTTGGTTGTTGGTTGTGGTGGCTCAGGCGGAGTGATGTCTAAGTGTTCTTGCTGAGGTGCGGGCTGTTTTTTGGTTTTGACTGTTTTGGCGCTGGCTTTTTTCGCCGCCGTTGGTTTGCCGTCCACCAAATGTTTTTGCGCATTAAAAATATGCAAACAAGAGCCGCAACGAACCGCACCACGCGCTTTTTGGATTTGCGCTTGGGTAATGCGAAAAGATGTGCTGCATTCTGGGCAGCGGGTCACCATCTCGGCCATTGGGCGTTTTGCGTCCTTTATGGGTGTCGGTTTGTCGGTTTTAAAGCGGACTAGCCACTATATTACTGTTTTTTTTGGCCTACCAGTCGAACCCATTCTTCCTTTTGTGCAATGGGTTCAAATTCAAAGTGTTCAGTATAGGCGTCCATAACAGCTTGTGCTTGTGTGTTCAGTATACCCGATAGGCAGATTTTGCCGCCGGGCCGGGTGAGTTGGGTCAGCTCTGAGGCGAGCTCTGCCAGTGGGCCGGCTAAAATATTGGCCAGAACGATATCGGCGCTGTTTCCCGGCGCTTTTTGCGGTAGATAAACAGGCATGGCGGTGTCGGCAAGTCCGTTGCGCTCGGCGTTGTCGGCCGTGGCTAGTAGCGCTTGAGGGTCAATATCCACCCCGACCACATGTCGAGCACCAAGCTTGAGAGCCGCAATACCCAAAATACCCGAACCACAGCCAAAGTCGATTAGTTCAAGATCGGTCAAGTTTTGCTGGTCGAGCCACTGCATACACAAAAAGGTTGTGGGGTGAGTGCCAGTGCCGAAGGCGAGGCCGGGGTCGAGCAGGATATTGATCTTGTCGGGCTCGGGTGGTTCGCACCAGCTGGGGCAAATCCAGAGGCGTTCGCCGCAGCAAATAGGGTGGAAGTTGCTCATCCACTCTCGCTCCCAGTCTTTGTCTTCTAGTTGCTCCCACTGTAGATGACTCAGGGAGTGCCCGAGCTGTTGTTGCAGCTCGCGACCTGTGCTCTGGGTGTCGATACCCGCTTCGTACAAGCCGGTGATTTTCACCTGATCCCACAGAGGGGTTTCCCCCAAGGCCGGTTCCAAAATAGGTTGGTCGGCGTTGTCTTCTAGGGTGACGGAGACGGCACCGCATGCCATTAAGGCGTCCTCAATGGCGGCGGTGTCGGCTCTGTTTGCAGTCAGTTTTAGTTGCAGCCAAGGCATAGAATGTTTGCACTGATGGCCCGGCTGGCGCCGGGCGTTAGATTAGTTTTCCAGCTTTTTTTCAAGGTAGTGAATATTGACACCACCTTCGCGAAAGGCCGTGTCACGCACCAGTCGTTGCTGCAAAGGAATGTTGGTGCGGATTCCGTCGATCACGGTCTCTTCCAATGCGTTGCGCATCCGGTTGAGGGCAATCTCGCGGTCTTCACCATGGGTAATCACTTTGGCGATCATGGAGTCGTAGTTTGGCGGTACGGTGTAACCACTGTACAGGTGTGAATCAACGCGTACGCCAAATCCGCCTGGAGCGTGGTAATTCTTGATCGTGCCGGGGCAGGGCATAAAGGTTTTTGGGTCTTCGGCGTTGATACGACACTCGAAGGCGTGGCCGCGAATGACAATGTCATCTTGAGTTAGCGATAATTTCTCGCCTGCGCAGACGCGAATTTGCTCTTTAATAATGTCGACACCAGTGACCATTTCGGTTACCGGGTGTTCAACCTGAACACGAGTGTTCATTTCAATAAAGTAGTAGTTGCCGTCTTCGTAGAGAAATTCAAAAGTACCCGCGCCTTTATAGCCGATATCAATACACGCTTGTACGCATGATTGAGCGGTGGATTCACGCACATCTTCGGGTATGCCCGGTGCTGGCGCTTCTTCCAGGACTTTTTGGTGGCGGCGCTGGAGCGAACAATCGCGGTCGCCCAAATGGATGGCGTTACCTTGTCCGTCGGACAGCACTTGTATTTCTACGTGTCGTGGATTTTGTAGAAATTTTTCCATGTACACAGTGTCGTCACCAAAGGCGCCTTTGGCTTCGCTTTGGGTGATGTGTATCGAGCTCATCAAGGACGCTTCGGTATGGACGACTCGCATGCCGCGACCACCACCACCGGCGGCTGCTTTGATAATAATGGGGTAGCCGATACGACGCGCAATTTCTTGGCAAGTGTCGCGATCGTCGGTTGGCAGCGGGCCGTCGGAGCCGGGCACAGTAGGGACGCCTGCCTTTTTCATGGCGGCAATGGCAGCCACCTTGTCACCCATGGTGCGAATAACGTTTGGATCTGGGCCAATAAATACAAAGCCACTTTTTTGCACTTGCTCGGCAAAATCAGCATTCTCTGCTAAGAAACCATAGCCTGGGTGTACCGCAATGGAATCGGTCACTTCCATGGCGCTGATAATGGCCGGAATGTTTAAGTAGCTTTGCGGCGACGGGTTGGGGCCTATGCATACGGACTCATCCGCCAGGCGCACGTGTTTTAAATCGCGGTCCACCTGGGAGTGGACGGCCACCGTCTTAATGCCCATTTCTTTACAGGCGCGTAGAATACGAAGCGCAATCTCGCCGCGATTGGCGATCAGGACTTTTTCAAACATAAACCAATTCCTCGAAATCTGTCAGCACGTTATTAGTGCTTTAGCCATTGGGCGTAAAGCATGCGTTAGTGGCAGATAAATATTTATACAATGGTCACTAGAGGTTGGTCGAATTCTACGGGTTCACCGTCATCTACGAGGATGGCTTCGATCACGCCAGACTTGTCGGCTTCAATCTGGTTCATCATTTTCATCGCTTCGATGATGCAGATAACGTCGCCCGCTTTAACGTGCTTGCCTACTTCGATAAAAGTCGGTGAGCCGGGGCTAGGTGAGCGGTAAAAGGTGCCGACCATGGGTGATTTCACCAGGTGGCCGGTGGGGGTGTTATCCGCTTCGCTGGCGCTCTCGGTGGCAGGTACTGGCGCGGCTGGCGCAGGGGCGGGCGCGACAGGCGCCTGCATAGGGGCGTAGGCTGGAGCGTTAAAGGCTACTTGGCCTGAGTTGCGGCTAATGCGCACAGACTCTTCGCCCTCTTTAATTTCCAGTTCGCCGATATCGGATTCTTCCAGAAGTTCGATCAGTTTTTTAATTTTACGAATGTCCATTGGACCCTCTCTTTATTTCGGGTGTTACTTTAATAGTTAGTTTATTCGCTTAAATGCGAAAGAGCTGCCGACAGTGCTAGTTGGTAGCCCTTAGGGCCAAGGCCGCAAATAACGCCCTCGGCTATATCAGAAAAATAGGATTTATGGCGGAATGCTTCACGTTTGTACACATTGGACAGGTGCACCTCGATAAAAGGGATGGCAACTCCCAAAAGTGCATCGCGCAGGGCGACACTGGTGTGCGTGAAGGCGGCCGGGTTGATGATAATGAAATCAACCCCTTCAGTGCGCGCATCGTGAATGCGTTCAATCAGTTCGTACTCGGCATTGCTTTGCAGGCACATCAAATGGTGGCCGTCATTGCGACACTGCTCAGTCAGGGCGCCATTGATGTCGTCCAGTGTATCGGCGCCATAGTGAGCGGGTTCACGCGTGCCCAATAAGTTCAGGTTTGGGCCGTGCAGCACTAATATGCTCGCCATGCTTTAATCCCTCGTTTGAACAGTGTTTGCCAAGTCAATCGGTTTGTTGGTCTGCGTTAATGCAGGTACAGGCCGCGAGTGTGCCGCAAAATCTTCGCGCTGTCCATGTAAAAGCCGCTTTTTCTCTACTTCGCCGACAATGGCTACACGTTTGCGGTTTTTTAAGGACTTTTACTCGCTCTAAAACATGCTGCCCGCTGCTGAGGTGAAGTTAAAATGACACGTTCGATACATATTCGCTGCCATTTCCTTCAAGTTAGCCGTTAAGTTAGCAAAACTCGCAGATTTTTCCACTAACATCGTAAAAAATGTCGCTATTTGTCTGTAAGTGGCGAAAACTTTTCCCGCAGATGCTCTTTACGTAACAGTTGTGGCAGTATTTCCCCAGGGCCTGAGCTGTTGGGAGAGAACCACAGATACAAGGGGACACCGCTGCGGCTGTAGGATTCGAGTACGCGGGTGATTTCTGGGTCCCTATTGGTCCAGTCGCCTTTTAAGGTAGCGATGTCTAATCGCTCAAAGGCTTCTTCAATTTCTTGAGTGTCGAGGGTAATACGTTCGTTGGCCAAACAGGTTATGCACCAATCGGCGGTAAAGTTCACGAAGACGGGGCGTCCTTGATCGCGCAGCTCTTGTAACCTTTGGTCGCTGTAAGCTTCCCAGCGCGAAGGCTCCGCTTGGCGGGTTAGACCCAGATAGGGAATCAGCAGCGCCGCGCACAGCGATAGTGTGCTGGTCAGCAGAATTAGGCCTCGCCACAAGGGTTGCTCTGGCCGGTACTGACGTAGCCAGAGGCCAAAGGCAAAGCAAACCAAACCCAGCATTAATAGAGCGATGGCATCGCTGTCTAATTGGCGGCCCAATACCCAGAGCAGCCAAACGGCCGTTAGGTACAGTGGAAAAGCAAGTGCCTGTTTAAGTACGTCCATCCAGCGGCCGGGCTGAGGCAGGTGCTGAATAAAGTAGGGGAAGTAGCACAGTAGCAATAAGGGCAGTGCCATGCCCAGCCCTAGGGCGACAAACACTGCCAGCGCTGCTGCCGCTGGTTGAGTGAGGGCGTAGCCCAGTGCGACCCCCATAAAGGGAGCTGTACACGGGCTGGCGACAACCGCGGCCAAAATGCCGGTAAAAAAGGAGCCGCTCAGTCCGCCACTCTCCGTCAGGTTTTGTCCGAGGCCCATCCAGCGATTACCAAAATTCAAAAATCCCGATAGTACGAGCCCCATCAGTAAAAACAGGTAAGCCAGTGCTGCCACTAATAGAGGAGATTGCAATTGAAACCCCCAGCCAATCGCCTCACCACCAGCTTTGGCAATCAACAGAGCGGCGGCAAAGCCAACAAAGCAGGTCACAATGCCCAGAGTGTAGGCCCAGCCGTGGAGGGGCAGACGGGAGCGGTCGGCGTGAGTAAGGCTGAGCACCTTGATCGATAGCACCGGGAATACACAAGGCATTAGGTTGAGAATAACCCCGCCAAGTAGGGCGAAGATTAAGGCAGTCATTAACATGCCGGAGTCTTTATTGATGGTGGCCGTCGCCGCCTGGTGTTGTTCAAAGGTTTCGCGGTCGATACTTTCGGTTAACTCGCGAGCCGGGTCGATGGTTAAGAAGTCATCGTAGGGTGGGTAGCATAAACCTGCATCGGCGCAGCCTTGCGAGCGAATTTTGAGGTTAAACGGCGCTTCAGAGGCGGGCAGAGCGACCGTTAGTGTGGCTTGTCCGTAGTGAACGGCCATATTTTTCTCAAAATACTCATCGAACTTCTCGATGCTGCTTGAGAATATAGGGGTAAGCTGGGTGCCATCACTGCGTATAAGCTGGAATTGCTCTTGGTACAAGTAGTAGCCGGGCTCAATGTCCCAGTGAATAATGAGGTTGCCGTCTCTGACCCAGGTTGAGAGGAGATAGGCCTCGGTGACCTCTAAAAACTCCTGCGGTGCATCGTCAGTCAGATAATTTGTATTTTGAACCGGTGACGACTCGGCATTGGTGCCGGGTATAAGGCTGGCGGAGTTTTTCGCGTTTACGGCCATTGGCAGGGTGCAAATGGCAATAATCAGAAGTAATAACAGGCGGTGCAATTTGGGCATGGTGTGTCAACGCTTGAGAGTGTGGGGGTATTTTGGCGATTATGCCTGATCTTTACAATTACTTTGAGACTTTGGCCTCAGTGATGAGTTCCCGATTGCTCATGCTTTCGCTATCACGATAAACTGGTCGGTGGCAGGTTGTTGAATTGGGGAGAGGTATGTTTACAGTTAAGAAAACGCTAGTGTGGGGCTGGATGTTGTGCGCCGCTTTAGCCGGGTGTGCAACCTCGCCACCTGAGCCAGTCGACCGGCCAGCTCCAGAGCCCAAGCCACAGCTGACAGAAGCGCAAAAGCGCGAGCGGTATATCGCCGACCTCTTGTATGGGGCGGAGCGAGCCCTTTCTCGTGATCGCCTAATGATGCCCGGCTACGATAATGCCTACGACCGTTACAGCTCGGTGTTAGCGCTGGAGCCGAATAACAGCGAGGCAAAGCTGGGTATGCAGGCCATTGTTTTGCGCTATTTAGACATGGCTCGCAATGCGGCTCAGCGCAGCTATTTTGACAAGGCGCAAGCGTATCTGGATCGTGCCTCTGGTGTATTACCGGATAATGCAGCGGTTCAATCGTTGGTCGATCAGCAGCGCGAGGCTTTGGCGAAGCCCGAACCGCGCCTTGAAGCGCAGAACGCTCACCGACTGAGCACCACAGCGTTGGCCAAGCGAACAGATGAAATTAAGCAGCAACTGGCGCACTTGGCGCAAACGGCAAAAGAGCATAACCATATGGTGCTTATTGTCACCGGCTCAGACGGTCAGGGGCGGTGGGTGTACCAGACCATGCGTAAAGCGGTTCCCGGCTATTTATTGCGCGGCGATATTCAAGTGGGGGCACCGGCTCGAATTGAGCTATTGCCCCCTTTGTAATTCATAAGGAGTTAAGTGTGACATTAAAGCTTTGGTTAGGTGTGTTGCTGGGGGTGTCTATGACACTGCCAGTTTTGGCTCAATCTCCGCTGCAGGTCAGCGACGGGCATGTACGTTTACCTGTGCCCGGGCAAACAAAAGCCGCCGCTTTTATGCAGATTCATAACGCAACTGCGAACGATATAGAGCTGAGCTCTATTCAGTGCCAGTGCGCCTCGCGGGTGGAAGTACATTCTCATCGGCACGAAAATGGTTTAATGAAAATGCGACGCGAAGAGTCCTTGCCCCTACCTGCCAATGCATCGGTCACTTTGGCCCCGGGTGGTTGGCATCTTATGCTGTTGGATTGGAATACCACGATTCGCACTGGAGAAGATGTGCAATTGCAGCTGACTTTTAGTGATGAATCTACCCAGTTGATAACATTGCCGGTAAAAAGTGTGTTTGATGGCGGCGAGCACCGTCACTCTCACCATCACTAACGCACAACGGAGGCCTTATGGCGCTGGAAAAAATTAAACAAGGTTGGCATAACATTACTCATCGAAAGAAAGCACAAGCTTATGGTGACAGCGGAGATTCCGAGTCGACGGCACGCTGGGGTTGGCTGCTGCTTCCTATCGTTTTACTTGGTTTAGCGTTGGTGGTGTTGGGTTGTTATTGGAGTTTTACCCCGACACTGTTTAATGTATCGGCTCGGACCGAGGCGGCCTTAGTTGAGTATGAACGCAAGTCGGTAGTGGGCGCGGCTACCACGGTAAGTTTAATTACTGTAGCCGATACCTTGCTGAACAAACCTGGCGGCTACCTAAGTAACGATGTCACTCCGCCCAGCTTGTGGCTGGATAATATGCCTCACTGGGAGTATGGCGTGATCATACAAGTGCGGGATATGAGTAAAGCAATGCGTGAGGCCTTCAGTCGCTCACAATCGCAATCGTTAGAAGATGAAAATTTAGCCACGGCCGAATCGCGTTTTAATTTTAATAATGACAGCTGGTTATTCCCGGCCACTGAAAAACAATACCGTGAAGGTATTACCCATTTAAATCGCTATTTGCAACGTCTGGCAGACCCAGCCGATAAAAACGCCCAGTTTTTCGCGCGAGCGGATAATTTACGGTATTGGCTTTCGACCGTTGAAACACGACTTGGCAATTTATCTCAACGCTTAAGCGCCAGTGTTGGCCAGCAGCGTATTAATACCGACTTGGCTGGTGACTCGGTCGCCAGCCAGGCTACCCCCGCGCCGGGTGATGACTTTGTGAAAACGCCCTGGTTGGAAATCGATGATATTTATTTTGAGGCGAGAGGCTCGGCCTGGGCGCTGATTCACTTTTTGCGGGCAGTGGAGCACGATTTTGCCGATGTGCTGGAAAAGAAAAATGCCCTGGTAAGCTTGCGTCAAATTATTCGCGAGCTCGAAGCGACTCAGCACCGCATTCACAGCCCCATGATTTTAAATGGTAGTGGTTTTGGTTTATGGGCTAACCACTCACTGGTGATGGCGTCTTATATTTCACGTGCCAATGCGGCGATTATCGATTTGCGCGAACTTCTGGCTCAAGGATAAGTGCCTGGGGCCAAATAGAGGTAGCGTGTGCACAACGCATTTTTATTAACTCGTCACTGGCGCGACACCCACCGTGGTTTGGAGTTAGATTTGTGGTGGTCCACCGATACCGGGCCACTACAAACCCGTCACACCGCGCAAGAGGCGGTGTTTTTTATTCCTGAGCATAAACTGCAGTCGGCCCGCCAAATTC
The DNA here is from genome assembly GCF_030548285.1 of Gilvimarinus sp. 1_MG-2023. Taxonomy (NCBI): domain Bacteria; kingdom Pseudomonadati; phylum Pseudomonadota; class Gammaproteobacteria; order Cellvibrionales; family Cellvibrionaceae; genus Gilvimarinus; species Gilvimarinus sp. 1_MG-2023. The sequence goes on along the minus strand of NZ_JAUOSC010000006.1, from coordinate 157,210 downwards.
TCGCCACGCTGACCGGTTGGCACAGCAAAAGCGTGGCTTTAAAAAATCGCGATGGCAAACCGGTTGCGGCTCTGTATTTTCGTACGGTAAGCCTGGCTCGCGAAGCTGAAAAGCGCCTAACTTCTCATGCCATTCCTTGTTGGGAGGCCGATATACGCCCGCCTGAGCGTTTTCTTATGGAGCGCTTTATCAATGCCAGTGCTTGTATTGATGCATCGGGTGAGTCAGCTACCAAGCTGGTTAACCCGCGCCTGATGCCGACACAATATCACCCGAGCTTGCGGATGGCCTCGATTGATATAGAAACCTCGATGGATGCCCAGTCGCTGTATTCAATTGGTGTCTGGTCCGATCAAACCCAATGCGTTTTTATGGTGGCTTCTTACTCCACAACCCATGTGCTGAAGTCTGGGGTCGATGTGGTGGTTTGTGACAGCGAAAGAGCGTGCCTTGAGGCTTTTTTAAACTGGCTTGCGCGCGAAGACCCAGATGCTTTAATTGGCTGGAATGTTATTCAGTTTGATTTGTGGGTGCTGCATAACATTGCCAAGCGCTTAAAAATTGAGCTGCGTTTGGCGCGAGGTGGCGGGCGCGTGTACTGGCGCGAAGAGAAAGGCGAAGGAGGGCGGCGCTTTATCAGTGTTCCCGGGCGGGTAATGCTCGATGGCATTGACTTGTTAAAAGCTGCCAACTATCAGTTTGAAAGCTTTAGCTTGGATTTTGTCGCCAGCCAGCTTTTGGGTGAGGGCAAGTTATTGCACGGCGCCGGTCGCGGTGAAGATATTACCCGTTTATTTGAGCAAGATAAATTGCAGCTCGCGCGTTATAACATCAAAGACTGCGAGCTGGTGTGGGACATCTTTGTGCAACAGCAACTGCTTGCATTTGCTGTTGCACGCAGCCAACTGACCGGTTTGTTGCTGGATCGGGTGGGTGGATCGGTAGCCGCTTTTGAATACAGCTACCTGCCGAGGCTGCACCGGCAGGGTTACATTGCCCCCAATTTAGGTGAGTTGCACACAGACATTGTCAGTCCCGGCGGTTATGTAATGGATTCCAATCCTGGGCTATACGATCATGTTTTGGTCTTGGATTTTAAAAGTCTGTACCCGAGCATTATCCGAACGTTTTTTATCGACCCCTGCGCTTTTTGGTCTACTCAGCAAACTCAATATAAAGGTAAAGATACCGTCCCCGGTTTTAATGGCGCTGAGTTTGATCGCCAGTGCGCTATTTTGCCCAGTATGATTGAAACCTTATGGCAGGCACGGGATGAGGCTAAAAAATCTGCTGATCTTCCGCTGTCCTATGCCATTAAAATCATTATGAATTCTTTCTATGGTGTCTTGGGCTCCAGTGGGTGTCGTTTTTTTGATCCACGGGTTGCCAGCTCCATCACTTTGAGAGGGCATGAGATTATTCAGCGCAGTAAGCAATGGATTGAATCTCAGGGGTATCAGGTGATTTATGGTGATACCGACTCGGTATTTGTTTGGCTGGCTACAAACGAGTCCGAATTGACCGATGACGCGGCTCGGAAAATTGGACATACTTTGGCCGAGGGGTTAAATCAATGGTGGCAAGACCTTTTATTGGCAGATTTCAAATTGCAAACCGCGTTAGAAATTGAGTTTGAAACCCATTATAAAAAGTTTCTAATGCCTACGATTCGCGGTTCGGAGGAAGGCAGTAAAAAGCGTTATGCCGGAATGGTCGCGGAGAGCGGACAGCAAACGTTAGTGTTTAAAGGCTTGGAGTCGGTGCGCACCGATTGGACTGAGTTAGCGCGCAAGTTTCAAACCCAGCTGTACGAAAATATTTTTTTAGCCAAGCCCTACAAAGATCTGGTAGTGAACACACAGCAAGCATTAATGGCCGGTGAACTGGATGAACAGTTGGTTTATCGTAAACGACTGCGCCGACGTCTTAATGAATATGAAAAGAATATTCCCCCCCATGTGCAGGCCGCGCGCAAGTTAAAAGAATGGACCGGTGAAACCGTGCAACGTGGCGATTGGATTCGCTATGTGATTACCACCCAAGGGGCGGAGCCGGTCAGTGCCAGACACCACCCGATTGATTACGACCACTACCGCGAGCGGCAATTGGCACCGGTGGCCGATGCCATTCTTTACTTTCTCGATGATTCTATGGCGGCTATTACCGATCAGCAGTTGTCTCTGTTTGGCTGAGCACTAGATTCACGGATAGGCTATTACCAAGTGTTGATAGTTGCATTGGCACCGTCGACGATAACATCAAACTTAATGTTGGCTCCGTCAATTTCGATAGTGTCCGAGACGCTGCCGCCGGGAATGCCAGTACCGGTAACTGTGACGGTATAGGAACCATCGCTTTTGGCAATGCTATAGGCACCCGTGCTGGTGGTGGTTTCATCATCTCCGCTGACATCTACGTCAATATTATCCAAGCCTTCACCCACATCGTAAAAAGAATCGCCGTCGCTGTCATTGTAAACGACACCGGTAACAAAATAGTTATTGCCCGATTTGGCAAAATTTTGCGTCATCATGGACGATAAATACCAATCTTCACCGGTACCACTAAAGTCAAAAGTACCCACCATTTGCCCGGTGCCAACCTCGCGAAATTCAGGCCTAAGGATGTTTTCCCGATGGTATGCGGATTGAAAGAGCCCGGTGTTAGTCGGAGGGTTTCTACCCTCGTGGTGGAAGGTGATTTGCTGGGTTAAATTAATGCTCGTGCCACTGGTGCCACTGACGGCGATATTCTCCCCCGAGCGCCAGCTGCCAGAAAAATTGTAGCCCGCGGCGTTCATTCTTTGGGTGGCGCTACTACCACTTTCACCGGTGTGGGAGAAGGTGTCGGCATTAAGCATCCACTGACTGTGGTCGCGTGCGGCGTGCATCAAATCGGTGTTGAATGCCAGGGGCTGTTTCTGGTCGGGGCTTATTGTTCCCGGGGCTAAGTCATCGTTAAGGTCGATGCCATAGCGATCGGCCTCAGCCTGCGGGTCAAATCGAGCGCGGTTAATGAGCTCTACCATTAGCACTTCTTGGGCGGTAAAGGCATTTCTTTGGCTGCTGGTGCGCGGTGTTGCTGAGACTTCGGCGCTGTCGTCCGATTCCAGCGAGTCGGTGGTGGCTGTGACCACAAAGTAGTAGGTTGAATTGTTGGTTAGTCCGGTCACATTATGGGGTGAACTAACGTCTTCTTCCCAGTCGCCTCCGGTATAGGCGCCAATATTATCACTGGCAATATAGGGCTCGCGGGCCCAAAAAATATTGTAGCCAGTGGCGCCAGCGACATTTTCCCACTCCACGGTTACCGCTGCTGAGCTGGCATCAGTAGCGAGACTTGCTACGGCTGCCAAGCTGGAAATGGAGCTGGAGCTGGCTGAGCTTAAAGACGAACTACTGGGGCTGGAAGAACTGTTTGAGCTTGATGATGAATTGCTGGAGCTGGAAACGTCACTACTGCTGCTAGAGCTTTGCGCGCTCGATGACGAATTGCTGGAGTTACTGGAGGCAATACTGCTCGATGAGCTACTGGAGATCGGCGCACTGCTAGCGCTGGATGAGGCAGGCTCGCTGCCTGCGGAGCTTGAGCTGCTAGGCACAGCGGTATTTGTCGAGCTGCTACTCGAGAGATTCGACGTGCTAGAGGCGCTGGCAGAGCTGGGCGTTGAGCTGGCGCTCGAACTCGGAGGTGGGTTTGGTGTGGAATTGGCCGTCGAACTAACACTGCTGCTGGAGACCACTGGGCTGGAAGAGCTACCTAGGCTGCTAGAGGAAATGACAGAGGCAACACTGGATGAGCTGGTTACAGGAGTCGATGAGGCAGAGGGGGAGTCGTCACCCTCATCCTGTGCACCGCCACAAGCGCTGAGCAGTAGCAATAGGCCGATACCGGCGATGTTTTTCATTGTGATCAATACCTTTTAAGCCTCAGAGTCTATTGATTCAGATTAGTACGTCTCGGCTCAAAACTAAAGCATCATTTCAAAGTTCGCTGGCAGGGTGTGAAATGCGACAATCTATTTAATATGGCGTTATATCCAGCGGGGATAATTGGCTAAGGGGCTTGTCACATTGGAAGCTCAGGGGTAGTCTAGACGGCCCTATTTTTGTGAGTATGAAAAATCGATGGAAGAGGTCATAGACGAGCTTAAAAGCAGCGCCGAGTCCGTTCCGGTACCTTTAGAGTTGCCCGAGGAAGAGACTTTGGTGACGGTAGAGGAGGAGATTCTCCTGCCTATTCCGCGGGAAATGCGTCAATTTTTGCTTCATGCCAGCGATGTGGTTTACGGCTCCATCGAGCCGGTAACCGCGGCCGACCCTTATTCACACACCTATTTGCCTGAGGTGGCAGCGCAAGCTTGGGCCAATGGCGTGCCGCGTCATTTGGTACCACTGTGCGAAGCTAACGGGCACTATTACTGCGTTGAGCCCGAAGGTGAAGTGGTTTTTTGGCGCGATGGCGACTTAACCGATGAGCGTTGGCCCTGCGTTTGGGATTGGGCTCGAGAGGTTTGGCTGGAAAGTTAGTCATAGCAACGGTTAACCAAGTTACCTCTAGCAGCCTGCTAGAGGTACTCTTAGAATAAATTGATCTTAACGCGGCGCATATCCCGGTCGAAAGCCTGAGTAGATAATGGTTTTTTAACCGCCTGCTAGGTGTAGCTGCCGTCGAGATCAGCCATGTATATTCGCGATGCCAATCTGCAGCTTGAGGCGAGCCATAGTGCTCGCACTCGGGTTGAGACTCAGGAACATTTTGCTCTGCACTTTGCCAGTCCTGGCAAGGCCCCCGAGCGAATACCGAATCCATCAGCCATTTCTGCAAGCTCACCTTTACCTGCCTCCCCGCCTGATTTATCCCGAGCTGGAGCCTTGCTGCGGCTGGAGCGTCAAGAACTATCCTTTACAAACAGGCCCCTAACCGCTCAAGATCAATTACAAATTCTGGTTGTCGAGCAGCTTTACCGGCAAGCGACCGGCCGAGAGATGACTCTCAGTTTGCCCGAGCTGACTCAGCCTGGAGCCACTTTCACCCTCGAGATTCCCATCGTTGCCCCTCGTGTAGCCGATACACAAAGCGCCCAGTTTGGCATGATCTACCAGAGAACGCAGCTCACCCAGGAGTCTGCCAATCTGCAGTTTCGTGCCACCGGTGAAGTGACCACACGGGAAGGGCGAACCATCAATATTGAAGCTGTACTCACCATGCAGCGCGACTATATACGGCGCGAGTCAGTGACCGTACGCGCTGGTAGTGCTGCTTTAATTGATCCTTTAGTGATTAATTTTGATGGCTTGGGAGCACAATTGAGTGATCAGCGTTTTGCATTTGATCTCGACAATAATGGTACTCGGGAGCAAATTGCCAGCTTGCATGCCGGCAGTGGCTATCTCGCCTTAGATCGCAATCAAGACGGCAAGATTAATCATGGTGGTGAGCTGTTTGGGCCGAGTAGCGGCCAGGGGTTTAGAGAGCTGGCTGAATTTGACGCGGACGCAAATGGATTTATCGACGAGGGTGATGCGATTTACGATAAATTGCGAATCTGGCGGCGATTTGACGATGGCACTGAGCAATTAATGGCGCTGGGACAAGCCGGCGTCGGAGCTATTTATTTGGGCCATGTTACCTCGCCATTTAGCCTTAAAGGTACCGATAATCAAACCTTGGGAGAAGTTGCCAGTACAAGTATTTACCTGCGTGAAGACGGCAGTGTGGGGGCGGTACAGCAGGTGAATTTGGCGGTGTAGGTTAGGCCCCGCGTTGCGGGGCCTGTTGCCATTTAATACAGCAGTACTGCCCCTGAATCGGGTGCACTGTTATCGGCAGCATCACCGTCGACACCTGTTGCGGCACTGTCTTCGCGAATGCTTGCAATCGCGAGCGTGGCGCTTATGCCGTCCATCGCCAGTGAGTCGCCCCAACGATCGTTCGACTCGGCAGTTTTCCCCTTAATGTAGCGGGCTTGCTGCCAGCTGGTGTCAGTGCGTTTAAAGAGATAAACCGCGCCGCTGTTCGTGACGCTGTTGTCGGCCGCATCGCCCTCAATGCCGGTGGCCTGGCTGTCTTCAAGGTGTGCGCTGACCGCTAAGTATTGCCCATCGGCGGTCATGGCCAGGTCGTGGCCAAACTCGTCGTAAGCATCGGGGTGGCTGGCCTTGAGGTAAGCCGTTTGACTCCAGCTGTCACCCTGGTAGCTAAACACGTGTACCGCGCCGGATTTGTAGGCTGTATCTGGCTGTGTCTCTCCATCGCTGAGGTCTACCAACTCGGCGTAGTCTTCCGGGTCGCCATCAATACCGGTGGCACGGCTGCCATCACCCGGGGCCGCGGCGGCCAAGGTGTTGCCATCCGCCGATATGGCTAGAGCTGAGCCCAGAAACTGGCTGGTGTAGGTAAATGTGCTTTTGAGGTAGGCCTCTTGCGCCCAGGTTGTATCACTGCGGCGGAAGACATAGACCGCCCCCGAGGAAGATGCAATAGTGTCTTCGGGGGGCTCTTGGTTAATGCCGGTAGCGGCGCTGTCTTCACCGATGGCGCCCACTGCCAGTACATCGCCCGCTTGCGACAGCGCAATGCTGGAGCCAAATCGGTCGCCTGCCACGGGTGTTTCTGCTTTGACAAAAGCTTGCTGAGTCCAGTTGCCGTCGGTTTTGCTGAATACATAGACCGCACCCGCTTGGGGTAAGGTATTGTCGCTCTCATCTCCGTTGATTCCGCCCAAGGCACTGGCTTCATAGAGGGCGGCTACCGCCAGAGTGGTGCCGTCACCCGACAACTTTACCGCGTTGCCAAAGCGGTCTCCGGTGGTGTCGGAGTACTCGCTGGAGCTGGAGCTGCTGGTATTGGAGGCTGAGCTTTCACTGGAAGATGAACTGCTCTCCTCCTCTGGGGTGTTGGACGCCTTAATATAAGCCGACTGTACCCACGTGGCTTGGGAGCGCTCAAACAGGTAAACCGCCCCGGCATCTGTAGCAGAATTGTTATCCTGCTCGCCGTTTATGCCGCGTGCGTTACTGTCTTCACGAATAGCGCTCACCGCTAGCGTATTGCCATCATCGGAGAGGTCAATGGAGTAGCCAAAGCGATCTTGAGTAATATAAAAATCGAGCTGGTTGCCGCTATCATCTTCCAATGAGCGCTGTTGTTCAGTATTTGAAGCTTTAATATAGGCCTGTTGGGACCAACCCGCATCGGATAAATTGAAAACATAAACAGCACCGGTAGATACGTTGTTGTCGTTATTTTGGTCGCCATTAATACCGCGGCTGACTGAGTCCTCTTGGGTGGCACTAACCGCCAGAGTCATGCCGTCAGCGGACAAGGCGACATCCCAGCCGAACCAGTCGCCGGCTTCTGTATTAGACGCTTTTGCGTAGCCAATACTGTCGGCCATGGCATTGATGGCAATAGATTGGTCAGAGTTAGTGCAGTCGTTAGCACTGACGCAAGCCTCGACCATATAGCGTGCATTGGCCCAGTCGTGCAAATGAACGCTGACAGTATCAAACAGTTCGGGCGCGGTGGTGTCAGCTCCTACTTGGGTGTAACCGCTGTTGCCGTCCGGGTCTTTGTATACCCGGTAAAAAGCGGCGTTCTCGACGGCGTCCCAGTGTATACGCAGCGTTTTGGCCGCAGCCCCTTCAATATTAATGCCGGGCCAGGCGGCTACACTGCTACTCGAAACACTGGATGAAACTGAGGAGCTGGACGAGGTCGTTGTGCTACTGGACGCGCTGGATGAGGTTTCTGAGTCGTCGCTGTCACTGCCGCAACCGGTTAGCGCCAGACAAAGTAGTAGGCTTGTCGTGACACTTGTGTATTTGGTGGGGGTGAAAAACTCGTCTCTCATGCAGCTCGATTCCTGAAATTGAAGGTAAGCGGGGGATTCTGTCTGCGTTGGCCTCGCGTGTCAACGCTATACCGGCCTAAGACCACGAGAAGAGGGAAGAATTCCCCCGCAATAAAGTATTACGGGGGATGCTGGGCTAGTAGAGGTAGACCGCACCAACATTGTCACCGCTATTGTTACTTTGATCACCGTCGATATCAGTTGCCGTGCTGTCCTCGCCGGTGGCGGCGCCTATTAGCGTCTGGCCATCGCCAGACAGAGCAATCGAGCGGCCGAAAGTATCATTGGCATTGGTATTGGGCGCTTTGAGATAGTTGGTTAGTTGCCACTGCTCATCCTGTGTGGTGTAGACAAAAACACTGCCTGATGCGGGTGCTCCGACGCTGTCCCATAGCTCGCCAATACCAGCCCCCTCAGAGTCATCCCGCGGCGCGCCGACAGCGAGCGTATCACCGGAGGCACTGAGCGATACTGACCAGCCAAATAAGTCCATTTCGTCAGCGTTTTCCGCCTTGATATAAGTGGATGGGCTCCACTGGGTGCCGTCAAACGCGTACAGATAGACCGCCCCGGAGTCCTCTTCACCTAATTCCGGGCTGGAGCCTTCAAAAAACTCGTCTCCGAGTGAGCCGCTGGTAATGCCCGTGACTGTGGCATCCTCCCTCGGGGCACCAACAGCTAAAAGATTGCCTGAACGAGAAAGACTGAGGGAGTAGCCAAATTCATCTTCCTCTTCTGTATTTAGCGATTTAATGTAGGCGCTGTAGCCCCATCCGCTGTCGCCATTGGTAAGAATGTGCACCGCGCCTGAGTTTTTGGCTGTAATGTCAGTCGGATCGGCGCCTATCCCAGTACCGGAGGCGTTATCGCCCGGTGAGCCAATGGCCAGCATGCCCCCGTCATTGGCAAATGCCAAGCTATAACCAAACCGAGCGGGTGTTGCATCGTTACAGATGATACCTGGGGGGCGAGGACTAAAACACGGTATTTCTCTTTCGGAGCCAAGTGGCGGTTTTATATAGGCATCGAAGATCCAGTTGGCGTTGTCTTGCTGGTAAACATACACTGCGCCGGCGAGCTTAATACTGTTGTCGGTTTGATCGCCGTTGATACCGTCGGCGTTGCTGGCCTCATAGGGGGCCGATACCGCTAGAGCACTGCCGCTGTTATTCAGTGCCACCCGCAAGCCAAAATAATCTTTGCTGTCCGCATTATCGGCTTTAATATAATGTTGCTGTTGCCATGTATCCGAATCGGCACTGCGGTTAAAGGTGTACACAGCACCTGAATTTTCTTTGTCGTTGTCATTGATGTCGCTGTTGAGGCCCGTGCCTGAGCTGTCTTCAAAGGGAGCGCCAACGGCTAAGGTGTTGCCGTTTTCGGACAAGGCTAGCGTGTAACCGAATAAGTCACCCTCGCCACCGTCGGTGGCGGGGTTGTCAATTCGCTGCTGCAATTGCCAGCCGCTATCGGACAGCGTGTAAATGAAGGTCGCTCCGGCTTCTTCATTGTCGCCATTATTTAAGTTGGGCATACCGACCGCTGCGGTTGCGCCATCGCCAGATAGGGTTACGGCAAAGCCAAATAACCCTTCATTTTGCGCTTCGCCAGGTTTTAAATAACCTATCGCCTGTGTAATTTGATCTTGCAGGGATACTGAATTAGATTCAGTGCAGCCATCGCTGTTGCATGCTTCAACCAAATATAGGCCGTCATGCCAGTTTGTTAAATGTGCAGCCAGTGGGTGAGAAAAGGATGTGCTAGTGAGCTCGTTACTGATGGCCTCGAAGCCAGAGTTACCATCTTTATTGGCATATACTCGGTAGTAATCGGTGTTAGAGGTGGACTCCCAATTTAAAGTGAGTTTTTTTACTGCCACCTCAGAGGTTAATTGCGGCGCGGCTGGGGGCTCTTGCGCGGTTTTATTGGTGCTGTCACTGCCACCACAGGCTGTGAGTGAGGTCGCAATACCGGCTATTATCCAAGGTGCGACTTTTGAGGTCAGTAAGTCAGCCATATCCTTCTCCATAAAGTCATTAGGTCAGGTTTAAACTTAACAGAGCCGGCTGGAGAATGAACGCTGTAATTTGTTAAAAATCTTTACCTGTTGGGATTGCCTGCGGCTGGGTAGCAGTGCAGGGTCAATGTATAGGCGTTGTTACAGGGGCCAGCGGTGGCGTGGTTTAGGGTTGGATATACTCAATTCCCTCGATCTTCTCGCCCCAAAATTGTGGAGATTTAACATCACTTTTTGTGACTTCTAGAGTTAACCCCGCATTGCCGTAACCCTGAAAATAATTGAGTTCGAGCAGGTGCTCGCCGACTTCTAATGTTTGGTAACACGCCTGCTTGCGATAAGGCCTGTCGCCTGGAAATTGGCAGAGTACGTTGCCGTCGATGGCGAGTCGAAAGCCGTCATCGCTACCCGTTAAAAACCGGTATCGGCCTGACTCGGTCACCTTAAAGCGTGATTCTATATCGGCAAAAAAGTTTTCTGACCAGCCTAGTGGGCCGAGCTTGGGGTGTTGGAAGCGACTGCGTTCATTTAATTCAATACGGTCAATGACCATCTCTCGCGATTCAGAAATAGTGCGAGGCTGATTGATTTTGACAATATTGTTGCGGCTTTTACTTAAGGTCAGAGTGAAGTTTGGTTCCACACTCGGTGGAATCAATCGGTAAATAATGACACTTACGGTCGCGGCGATAAGCACAGAGAAAATAGTATTGCGATTAATCAACGGACTAACTCCAATTGCCAGAAATCAAACCAGTTGCGTAATTCAAACTGAGCTTCGAATAGTGGCCAGCTGTAGGTAAACGGAGAGAAAAAAGCGAAGACGCCAAAGGCAAGTATTACATAGGCCGCTAGGTTGATCAGTGTGTGACGACTGCCGCGCGCGAGCTGATCGTAAAATACATACTGAAATATTAATGCCAGGTTCACCACCCCAAATATTAATGGCATCAGATAATGATACATATACATGACTCGTTCAATTTGCAAAATAGCCATCATGTAGCTGATGTACAGGGTGGTAAACGCCACAACCCAGTTAAAAAGAGCGGTGTCTTTGACGGGGTTTTGATAAATAAACCGGCTAATAATAAGCCCCACTGACAACACAATGCCGGCCAATACCGAGAACCAAACCACCGGATTGGCGACCAGATTGTGGTAGCGCACATAAGTAGTGCCATCAGTGGTGCGTTTAGACCAGCGATAGTTAATAGTTTTCGTGCCGAGTGGCCAGCCGAGCAATGAACTGCCGTTTTCGCCGACTTTGCAAACATCTAAACTGGGAACGCCATCGGCGTATTCAGACATAAAGCGCCAGTTATCGGGCAGCGCGGCAAAATAGGTCGTTAATGACCAGCTGCCGTTTTCTTCTAAGGATTGGCGGTATTCGGGGCTGGATTTATACGTGTTGTGGCTCGCAAGCTCTGAGCCGAGGCCGATATGCAGGTAGAACATGCCCAGCACCACCAAGATCATTGGGCTAACACCGCTCGGAACGGTAGTCGTAAGACGGCGAATGAGAGCGAGCCAGTCTTTATTGCACAGGTTTTGCCATTGGTCGGCGCCGTAGAGCATAACAAACAGCAGTAAAAGTACCGCGCCGTTGATTTTGACGGCAATAGCCAAGCCAATCCAAAGCCCTAGGTAAGCATAATGTTTGAGTCGGATCGGGTTGTTGTCACGATACTTACCCGTAATGGCACGGGTCATTTGGTAGAGCGCGCCAAGCACAAAAAACAGCTGTATCCCTTCCAGCATAGCGGCCCGAGAGTGTATCACCAGTGCATTGTCGAAGATCAGAAAAAAACTAAAGGCAAAAGCCACATGTAAATTGGCGGTAATACGGCGTACTGAACCGTAAAAAAACAGCACGGCTAAGCCCATCATTAGGGCCGAGGGAAGACGAAAGGCGGCATAATGTATGCCGCCTTCGGGCATATGGTTGTCTTTAATATAGTCAGTGGTTAAAAACTTCGACTTATCGGCCTCTCGGTTCAGACCTAGCAGCGCTTCACTGCCGGCGATCAGCAGCTTGCCCAACGGCGGATGCGGCTCCATATACATGACGCCATCAATGTATTTTTGCGCCGAGGCAATATGGTAATTCTCATCCCAAAACAGTGCGTTTGGATGACCTGGGTCGGTGGTGTAAACACTCAAAGAGCACACCAGCAAAATCCCAATATAAACTTTATGTAGATGTTTTTTTAATTGTGCGCGCATGGTACCGGTTTTGTTTATTGTATGGCCGCACCCAGAGCGAGTCTCGGAGTGCGGCTATAAATTACAGGGTTTTTAAATACTCTACCAGTGCCAGGCGTTGATTATGATTCATAGGTGGCATTTTTTGGGTCAGTGGTTGGCCGTTTTCGTTGCGTTTAATATCGCCCTCGGCGTTGCGAATCACCACCGGCGTATTGCCAGCTGCGTATTCGTGGCCCCGGTTGCTGTTGCCGGGTAGCGTTGTATTAAAGATGAATAATTCGGGGTAGCTGTCGGCCTGTTTTTGCTGGAATCCCACCTTAATGGGGTCGAGCTCCACCGAGCCCACGGTAAATTGAGAAGGGCGGCAGTTGGCCTCGCTCGCGCTTGCTTCACACGCGGGCAAGAACAAATCGTATAAAGTCGGAATGGATCCGTTGTGCAGGTAAGGTGCAGTCGCCCAAATACCGTTCAGCGGACGGGCCTTATAGGCTTGCAAGCCCACCGGCGAGCTCGCATCAACGGTGGTAAAATCCAGGTGTTTACGATGTTTCGTTAACCCCTCGGGGTTATCAATAACCGTTTCACCCAAATCTTCGGCGGCCTCAATGGCTTCTTTTAGTTTATTGTTGCTGGCGATGGCGCCAAGAATGACACCTTCCCCCGCTTTTTTCAGCGCAAACAATACCGGCGTTTGCAGACCAAACACGCCTTGTTCCGGTGCGGTTGGGTCGATTAGCTCCCCTTCAAAATAACCACTCAACCCTTCATAGGTAAGCGCATTGATGGCCATTTGCGGGTCGGTGCCAATATGTTGTAGTGAGCTCATTTGGGCCGTTACACGGCGCCCGGGGCTTGTCCTTTCAATGTTTTGGTGGCAGCTGTGGCATTCGTATTGGTAGTAGAGCGCTTGGCCTTGTTGGGCTAGTGCCGAGTCGATGGGGGGCAGTATGTTTCTTTCGGCCAGTTCAGCCCAGCTCGGTGACCAGAGCTCTGTCAGCCGTTTTTCCAATTGCACTAGGTTGTCGATGCGGGCCGAAGATGGGTAATGGTTATGGGGGTTAGGTGCTAAATCAAAGGTGGCAAACACTCCTAATACTTCGCCGGTATTACGCCCTAATGGGCCTTCGCCTTCGTTGTCGCCAACTCCGTTCCACTGCACAAAATCGTGCTGTGGTGTGTCCCATAGAAAGGGATAGCTAACGGGTGCATTGGGTGGGTTAGCATTGATCTGTCCCGGGGTTAGATGGGACAAAATACGGTTATAGATGCGGCCAAAGGCATCGAGCCGGGCATAACCATACGCGATGTTCTGTCCTTGGTTTTGGGATGTATTGCGAACATTATATTGCTGGATGGTTTGCCGGCTTTGCTCAAGCAGTGTTTTTAATTGCTCGGCGGGCAGGGCAGTTTGCGCCGTTTGCAGGCGAGCAAATTTGTCATCTTGGTGTAGGGTCGCTGTCAGTGCGCGCTCTAATTCGTGCAGCATGGTATTCATATCGGCCATGGCCGCGCCGCCATCAATGCGAATCCCTGTGCCGTTAAAGTTTACTTGACTGGTGTGGCAGGCCGCACACGTTAGGCCAACGTACTCTTCTTCCTGATACTGATTACTGACCCAGCCTAAGGGCAAGCCGTCGGGGTTGTCGGCAGTGGCATTTTGGGTAATGTAACGAAAGCGGCTCATATTGCGTTGGTTGCGAAATAGCTCGACGCTATCGGCCTGCTCTAAGTGGCGAAAAATGGTCAGAGGCAACAGGTTCGAGCCCTGAGTGGTATTGTAAAACCATTGGCTGTCTTCTCGGCTCCAGTTTTGCTCGGCGTACACAATGCGCTCGGCAGAGTCTCCAAACCAGTCGTTACTCAATGCTTGTTCGCTGACATTGGGGCTGTGTTCATCGGTGGTCGGTTGGCAGCCGAGCAAAATCAGCAGGCACAGAGAGGCGAGGCATATCCTATATGTCATGAGAGAGTCCCTAAGATGCGTTGGGTTATTGGGTTTATCGCAACTGCGGGTAGATTGTTGTACGGATCGAGGGATTTATCAAGTGCGGGAAATCAGCAGCCTACTAAAGGGAGTGTAGCGGTATCCGCCTTGGGGCGAGCAGTGGGTAGTGAGGGGTATAAATGCGTCATGGCGTCGACGGCCGTAGCGCGATAAGTGGTGAGTTTGCCTCCCATAATGGTCAATACGCGCGGGCGCCTGGGGTTGTCACTCAAAAGCATAACTTCCCGGCTGCGACCAAAAGCTCCTTGGTCGCTGCGCGGTAATACACGCAGGCCGGCGGTGGTGGTTGCGCTTGAGGGCAGCAGATGTAGGTGAGGGAAGTAGTGCTTTAGTACATTAAGCAAGTAATGGGTTTCGTGCGGATGACATTGCACGGATTCAGGTGAACCTTGATGCTCGGTTTCGGTGGTCCCCACTAACAGTTTACCCTGCCAGGGCAGGGCGAATACTGCCCGCCCGTCACTGGGGGATTCTAAGTAATAGTGTTGTTTTAATACCGGCGGCAGTAATAAATGACTGCCGCCGATTAAATCGACGGCGGGCAGAGCTGGCTGGGGAGTGATGGTTTGATTGAGTTTAGCCGCCCAAGGGCCTGCACAGTTGACCAATACCCGAGCCTGCAAGGTCTGTTGGCCGCGTGTATCCTGATAATGCACGTCGGTGAGGTCATCGCCGAGCTCCGCACCTAAAAAACGAGCCGGTAGCAATAGCTCCGCCCCCAGTGTTTGCGCCGAATGGACGACGGCGCGTGTCAGTGCTTGGTCGTCGGTTTGTGCTTCGTTATAGCGAAATACAGTCTGTAACCCTTCGGTGGTTAAACCGTCTAATTGCGACCATTGCGATTTCGCCAGCCGACTAAAACGTGTGTCTTTGCTGAAACCCGCCAGCAATCGATAAAGTAAGAGTCCGGTACCTATGGTTAAAGGTTTGCGGGAACTTTGGCGATACACTGGAATATGTAAGGGGGCCAGTTTGACCAGATCAGGAGCCAGTTTGAGCAACCTTTCTCGCTCGAGCAGCGACTCGCGCACTAAACCGAGCTGCCCCGACTCCAAATAACGCAGGCCGCCGTGAATTAATTTACTAGAGGCGCTGGAGGTTGCCCCGCCCACACTGCTGGACTCTAAAAGAGCGACTTTGTAGCCTGCTGCGGCGGCGGCTTGGGCGACGCCTGCCCCAGAAATACCTGCACCGATAATGGCGATGTCGTAGGCCACTGAAATATCCTTAATAAAGCCGCCAGGGTTGCTGGCAGTGATTGCTTATGCTCATCTTACCAGTGTAGACAAAACACGGGCAGGCGGAGTCTCAGTGCTATCCTAGCACCGAGATATTCAGTCGGATAGAGGGACGCTAACGGGGTTAGTTGTCTTCGCCGCGAGGACCCATATGGCCGTAGGGGAATGGGGTGACCGTATTTTCCGAAGCGTCACGCACCTTGGCGGCGCCCTCTTTTTCCACTTCGTCTATACGAATTATAGAATGCATCGGAATATACGAGCGTTTGACCCCCGCAAATTCATTTTTCAACTTCTCTTCACTCGGATCGACCACGACCGGGCTGCGCTCGCCGAATACAAACTCTTCTACTTCGATAAAGCCGTACATTTCGCTCTGGTAAATGGCGCGCGCGAAAACTTCAAAGACCTGGCTTTGATTGAGGAAAATGACTTTATAAATGGGGGTTAAGCTCATAGTCTTCCAGTGTGATGCCCACAGTAGGGCTAATATTACGGTTTGGACGGAAAATGGGCGCGAAGAATAGCATATTCACCCTCAAAGGGGCGATGCTCTGAGTAAAAAATAATCAATAGAGTCGGTAAGGTGTGGGATTTACCGAGTGACACCGCTATAATGCGCGGCCTTAATTTCGTACCACAGCAGGCTAAATCTCTATGTCAGCGACAGAAACACCGGTGAAAAAGCTCTATATCAAGACCCACGGCTGCCAGATGAACGAGTACGATTCCTCTCGCATGCGTGATCTATTGGGCGAATCACACCAAATGGTGGCCACCGAAAACCCCGAAGACGCTGATGTGGTGCTGATTAACACCTGTTCAATTCGGGAAAAAGCCCAAGACAAGCTGTTTCATCAGCTCGGTCGCTGGAAACAATTAAAAGAGAAAAATCCCGATATGATCATCGGTGTGGGTGGCTGTGTAGCCAGTCAAGAGGGCGCGGCTATTGCCGAACGCGCGCCCTATGTGGACCTTATTTTTGGCCCGCAAACATTACACCGTCTTCCCGATATGATCGAGCAGCCCCGCGACAATGGTGCTGTGGTGGTGGATATCAGCTTCCCGGAAATCGAAAAGTTCGACAACTTGCCCAAACCCGATGCCGATGGCGTTAGCGCCTTTGTTTCGATTATGGAAGGTTGCTCCAAATATTGCACTTTCTGTGTGGTGCCTTATACCCGCGGCGAAGAGGTCAGTCGGCCCTTAAACGATGTGTTGGCCGAAGTGGTCCATTTGGCCGGGCAGGGCGTGCGTGAAATCAACCTGCTGGGGCAAAACGTTAATGCCTACCGGGGTGAGTCCGACAATGGATTGGTCGATTTGGCCGAATTGATTACTCTGGTCGCGGCGGTGGATGGGATTGATCGCATTCGTTTTACTACCTCTCACCCGGTGGAGTTTTCCGATTCGCTGATTGATGTCTACGCCGAAGTGCCCGAGCTGGTTAGTCACCTGCACTTGCCGGTGCAAAGCGGCTCAGACCGTATATTGATGGCGATGAAGCGCGGTCACACCGCGCTTGAGTACAAGTCCAAAATGCGTCGTATTCGCCAGCATCGTCCGGAAATTAGTTTCTCCTCAGATTTTATTGTGGGTTTTCCCGGTGAAACCGAAGCCGACTTTGAAAAGACCATGGATTTGATCAGCGCTATTGGCTTTGATGTGTCTTTTAGCTTTATTTACAGTCAGCGGCCGGGCACTCCAGCATCAGATTTACCTGACGACACCCCGATGGAGGTTAAAAAGCAGCGCCTGAAAATTCTGCAAGACCGTATTACTCAGCAGGCGCAACACATTAGTCGCCGTATGGTAGGCAATGTCGAACGGGTACTGATCAGTGGTTACAGTAAGAAAGATCCCGGTCAGCTGTCGGGCCGAACCGAGAATAACCGGGTAGTGAATTTCCGCGCCGATGATCCGGCATTAATCGGGCATTTTGCCGATGTTCGGATCGATCAGGCCCTGCCCAATTCGTTATTGGGAACCTTGATCAGCTCAGAGTTGGATGAAATGTAACAATCTCAGTCTATAACCTGTGGTTAAATGGGGTGAGTTTCTAATAAGGAATTGGCCGGTTCACCCCCTTTTCACACTTGTGTGAATGGTTTAGGCTTAAATTTCGATATCGCAGCAAGAGTACAGATTTTTCCTTGAACAAACACGTGGTACCCGACCTCTCCCAAGACACCCGCGAGGTGATCTTGGAGCCCAGCGACAATCGCCGTCTCGCCAGCCTCTGCGGTCAGTTTGACCAGCATTTGCGCCAGATCGAAGAGCGTCTGCAAATCGAAATTCGCAATCGAGGCAATCAATTTGCGTTGATTGGTGACCCCGCTAAGCTCGACGCTGTGGCGGCGATACTGCGCGAGCTGTACCGCGAGACCGATCGTATTGAACTCACCCCCGATGAAATTCATCTGGCCTTGCAGAGCGCAGGAGTCGAACAACTTATGCAGGAACAACCAGCGGTTTGGGACGAGGCGGATGACGCTCCGGTTCCCGCAGGCACCGTACTGATTCGCACCAAAAAGTGCACCATCAAGCCGCGCGGTGTTAACCAGCAGCGCTATGTGCGCGCCGTGCAAACCCACGATATTAACTTTGGTGTGGGTCCGGCCGGTACCGGTAAAACCTATTTGGCGGTAGCCTGTGCGGTGGAATCATTGCTGCGCGATGACGTCGAGCGCATTTTACTGGTGCGCCCGGCTGTTGAAGCCGGTGAAAAACTGGGTTTTTTGCCAGGTGATTTGGCGCAAAAAGTCGATCCATACTTGCGCCCGCTGTACGACGCCCTGTTCGAAATGCTCGGTTTCGAGACCGTGGGTAAATTGCTTGAGCGCAACGTAATTGAAGTGGCACCGCTGGCTTATATGCGCGGGCGCACCCTCAATAACTCGTTTGTTATTCTCGATGAAAGTCAGAACACGACCTGTGAACAGATGAAAATGTTCCTCACCCGAATTGGCTTTGGTTCTACCGCGGTGATTACCGGTGACCCGTCACAAATCGATTTACCCCGCGGTCAAAAGTCGGGCTTAAAGCATGTTGTCAATGTACTCGATGGTGTGGAAGGTATAAGTTTTACCCACTTTGGCGCCAAAGACGTGGTCAGACACCCTCTGGTGCAGCGTATTGTAGAAGCCTACGATGCTTTTGAAGCGCAACAGCCGGACACCGATCACTGATATGGTCTGCCAAGTTGATATCAACGTCCAGGTGGAGGCCGACACAGCCCCGAGTGACGACGAAGTACACCGATGGGTGGCGGCGGCAGTCGCTGACAGGCGCGCGCAAAGCGAGGTCAGTGTCAGTATTGTCGACGCCGAAACCAGTCAACGCTTAAATGGCCAGTACCGCGGCCGCGATTATCCCACCAATGTTTTATCTTTTCCGGCCGACTTACCTGAAGAGCTGGGTTTACCCCTGCTCGGCGACTTAGTGGTTTGCGCCGCTGTGGTCGAACGTGAGGCGCGCGAACAGGGCAAACCCCCGCAGGCACACTGGGCCCATATGCTTGTACACGGCACCTTGCATTTGCTAGGTTACGATCACATCGAAGATTGTGAGGCTGAGCAAATGGAAGCGCTGGAAACAACCATTATTACCGGGTTAGGTTTCGCACCGCCCTACGAGGTAAGCACTACGGCTGCCTCTGACGAGATAATATTCAAACAGGAATCATCAACGCCATGACGGACGACCCCTCGAGTAGCAGCTTAACCCGACACCAAGAAAGGTCTTGGTTAGATAAGCTGATACACGCCTTCTCCGCTGAACCTAAGTCTCGCGATGACTTGATGGATATCATCAAAGACGCCGCTGAAAATAAGCTGCTGGACCAAGAAGCGCTCAATATTATTGAAGGCGCCCTGGATGTATCCAGCCTTCAAGCGCGTGAGATTATGATTCCCCGTACACAAATTGTAGCGGTAAAGATTGACGATAAACCCAAAGACTTTTTGCCCAAAATCATCGAGTCCGGCCACTCGCGCTTTCCGGTTATCGGCGACTCGATTGACGATGTCAAAGGCATTCTTTTGGCCAAAGACCTGCTGCGCATGATGCTGGAGGGCACCACCGATTTTAGCCTGGAAGAAATTCTGCGTACCGCCAATATTGTGCCGGAAAGTAAGCGGGTTAATGTATTGCTGCGCGAATTTCGCGAGCAACGCTACCATATGGCGTTGGTGATCGATGAGTACGGTGGTATCTCCGGATTGATTACTATTGAAGACATTCTGGAAGAAATTGTCGGTAATATCGAAGATGAGACCGATGAAGAAGTGAGCGATGAGCACATTAAGCGTGTCAGCGATACGGACTTTGTGATTAAAGCACTGACGCCGATCGAGGATTTCAACGATTACTTCGAGGCCGGTTTATCCGATGATGATTTCGATACCATCGGCGGTATTTTGATGCAAGCGTTTGGCCATTTGCCCAAGCGCAATGAAACGGCGGAAATTGATGGGTTTAAATTTCGCGTACTTTACGCCGATAACCGGCAAATTCATTTGGTGCGATTAACCCTTGGTGACCTCTGAGACCATCATCACCGGGCAGGTGAAGTCCGGTATTCACAAACTCCCTCCCTGGCTTGCCACCGCCCTCACTTTGTTGTGTGGCGTGGTTCAGCCTTTGGCTTTGGCCCCGTTTAACCTTTGGCCTTTGGGGTTTTTGGGGTTGGCGGGCTTTGCGTTACTGTTGTTTAAATCGTCCCCTGGCCGCGCGTTTCGATTGTCGACGGCCTTTGGTATTGGCCTATACGGTGTGGGCGCCTCTTGGGTGTATGTCGCCATCAATCAATTTGGCAATGCATCATGGTGGTTGGCTGCACTGTTAACAGCGCTGTTTGTTTTATTGCTTGCGCTCGTTTTTGCAGCGCCTTTTGCCCTGTGTACGCGTTTAATTGGCCACGGCCGACTAGGCATTTTGCTGGGATTTCCCGCCTGCTACCTATTGGGTGAGTGGGTGCGCACGTGGTTTTTAACCGGTTTCCCTTGGTTGTTTATTGGCTACGGTCATTTATCGACCCCGCTGTCGGGTTGGGCACCGGTGCTGGGTGTATTGGGGGTCGGCTTTTTGGCCACCTTCAGTGCGGCCTGTTTGGCCAGCTGGGCGTTCTTTATGCGGCCTTCTGCCAACTTGTGGATGGCGACTGTGCTGAGTCTCTGTCTTTGGCTGGGTGGCTGGTGGCTGCAAGGTATATCTTGGACGCGGGTGAACAGTGATCAGCCGGTGAAAGTCGCCATGGTGCAACCCAATATCGCGCAAGAGGTGAAGTGGCACCCGGCCCAAGCACAGCCTACCTTAGATTTATTAATGCAGATGAGTGAAGGGCACTGGAGCAGCGACTGGCTGATCTGGCCTGAGGCGGCAGTGCCTTTAACCTATCATAACGCGTTGGATTTTCTCGATGAGGTGAACCGCAAAGCCAGCGACACTCAAACCGGAGTGATTACTGGCATTATCTTTGATGAGCGCCAAACACGGAGATTTTACAATTCTCTGGCGGGTTTTGGTGAGGCGTTGGGGATATACCACAAGCAGCGTTTGGTGCCATTTGGCGAGTATGTTCCCCTAGAAAGTTGGCTGCGAGGGGCGATTGAATTTTTTGATTTACCCACCTCTTATATTCATCAGGGCCGTGACGGACAAAGTGGTCTGCAAATAGGCGATGTTAGTATTGCGCCCAGTATTTGCTATGAAGTGGTCTATCCCTCTTTAGTGGCTCGGGGCGCGCGCCATCGCAATGTGTTGCTTACGGTCAGTAACGATGCCTGGTTTGCCGACTCTATTGGCCCGCTGCAGCATCTGCAAATGGCGCAAATGCGCGCTTTGGAGACGGGGCGCTATTTAATTCGCAGTACTAATAATGGGATCAGTGCGATTGTTGACCCCAAAGGTGAGATCGTGGCCAAGAGCGAGCAATTTGTCGCCACCACATTGAGTGGGGTGGTCTATCCCGCCTACGGCGGTACACCATTTATGCGCTGGGGCAGTTGGCCGATGGTGGTGTTAAGCGGGGCCATGTTAGCCGGTTTGTTGGCTGCCAGGCGTCGGTTTCACTGAATCTGGTTAGGCCCTAGCGATGCCTCGCAACTTGTTTAGCTATTGAGGGTAATACGGGTAAATTCAATTTCATATTTGCCCGCCACCGGTTCGGCCTGAAATATTTTGGTGTTCGGGTACTTTTTACTGACCAATTCTAAAAATTGTTTTTTCGTTTCCACTGGCATAAATGCACCTAAATAAACCGAGCGCAAATGCTCCGAAGCAAAAGGGACCTCGGTGAACCATTGCTTTTCATCGGTTGTTTTCACCGCGTCCTCGGGGCTCACATTCATTAGGCAGCGCCATTCCTGCTCGTTTTTAGAGCTGGGTTGTTTGAGTAAAAATTTATCCTCAAAATATTCCTGTGGTCTTAATTTTTCGTTGTACAGCACGACATTGAGTTGCTCTTTTAACGTCGTGATTTCGGGTCGCGTCTGGTTATAGCGCACCGGCTTGGGGTGGGGTAGACAGGAGTCGTCGCCGCACTGAAATTTCAATACCGCGCCGCGATGTTCGTCGGCAAAATATTGCCAGGCCGTGAGGTTGTCAGCCTTGGCGCTAAAGCTGCATATACGCAAGCTGCGGGTGTACAGGCGCCAGTGGCCCATAGTCTCATCAATTTCCTCCTGGCGCTGATCAACCATGCGCGCCATTAACTCGCCCAGTACTTCTTCGGCCTCCTCTGGTGAAGAAAACCTCTCTTCGTCGCGCCAGCGGCGGATAACAGTGGCCAGTGGCGAGTTGCCTCTGGGTTCTTCGCGGGCAAAAATCATTCCGCAAGAAGTACGAATGACGCTCTGTAGCAGCGTTTGAGGGTCAAAAGCCAGCGCAGTGCGGTGATTGAGCTCGAACGGGTCGCTGAACAATACCGGAGCGCTCCAGCGCAAGGACTGCTGATCTAATATTTTATAAGCACATTCGGCCTGGGCAAATTTGGCCAAAGTATCTGGGTGGTCGGGCACAGCTTATCCTTAAATGAAAATCATGCCTCAGAGCTATCGGCTAAGGTCTCGATTTATAAAGTTTTTATTAGCGCAATGATTATTTCAACGGCCTGCTAGTATTTAATAGCGGCTCTGGGGTTAAGTTGCAACAATAAATGTTACATTTTACGCCACCTGTCTTACTAAGCATAGCAGCTTGTGAGTAAAGAGCAGTTGGAAAAGTGCCCTTTGGGCACTGTTCAAAGTGTGATTGTAGGCCTAAAATAGCGCCACTGCTCCCACCTTAG
Organism: Gilvimarinus sp. 1_MG-2023; assembly: GCF_030548285.1. Classification (NCBI taxonomy): domain Bacteria; kingdom Pseudomonadati; phylum Pseudomonadota; class Gammaproteobacteria; order Cellvibrionales; family Cellvibrionaceae; genus Gilvimarinus; species Gilvimarinus sp. 1_MG-2023. The sequence continues at coordinate 134,599 of NZ_JAUOSC010000006.1, read as the reverse complement.
ACCGCAAGGAAATGTCGTGATTTTCACAGGTTCTCATATTCTCTCCGTCGAACAATTTGATCGCCCAGATATTGAACGTATTTTCCAGGTGGCGGATGCGATGCAGCCCTACGCGCTGCGGCGCAAGGTCACTCGAGTACTGGAAGGCGCCATTTTAGGGAATATGTTCTTCGAGCCAAGTACCCGTACCCGCATTAGCTTTGGTTGCGCTTTTAATCTACTGGGGGGGGAGGTTCGCGAAACCACCGGATTTGAGAGCTCGGCCATTGCTAAAGGCGAATCACTGTACGATACCGCCCGAGTGTTGTCTGGTTTCTCCGATGTCATTTGTATGCGTCATCCAGCCGAGGGATCGGTGGCAGAGTTTGCCGAAGCCAGCCGCGTTCCGGTATTAAATGGTGGGGACGGGGCCAATGAACACCCCAGCCAGGCTCTGCTGGATTTGTACACTATACGCAAAGAGTTAGCTTCCAAAAATCGCGGGATTGACGGCCTGAGGATTGCCTTAATCGGTGATTTAAAGCACGGCCGTACGGTGCATTCACTGTGTAAATTGATGCGTTTATTTAAAAATGTTCATATTACACTGGTGTCACCGGCCGAGCTGGCTATGCCAGAGCATATTGTCGATGATATGCGCAGCGCCGGCCATACGGTGGCGGTTACCGAGGATTTAACCCAGAGCATCACTAACGTCGATATTGCCTATTCAACCCGTATTCAAGAAGAGCGCTTCGCCTCCAAAGCCGAAGCCGATACCTACCGTGGGCGCTTTCGCCTCAACCAGTCTATTTACACTCAGTATTGCGAGCCCAATACGGTCATTATGCACCCCTTGCCCCGCGACTCGCGCGCCGAGGCCAATGAGCTAGACAACGATTTAAATCAGAACCCCAATTTAGCTATTTTCCGTCAGGCAGATAATGGTGTGTTGGTGCGAATGGCGCTGTTTGCGTTAGTGTTGGATGTGGTGGATCAAGTGGATAAATACGCCCGAGACGTCAACTGGTATAACTCGGCGCGCACCTTGTGAGCCCCAGCGTGGCGGGTTAAATGCTGAGCAATTGGCTGGCCATTCGCAGTAGGTCGTCTTGGTTTAGGGGCAGAGTCACACAGGGCTGAACATCGGTGGTATCTGCTTGAGGCTGCCCCAGAAACAACTGAGCCGTGGTACTGGTGCGCTTGGTAGTGCTGAGCCGGTTGCTGAGCAATCGCCCGTGGTGATCAGCCATAGCGGGGCTCAAAATAATCAAGTCGGGGCGAATTGTCAGGGACAATTCCAAAGCTTCATCGGCGGTTTCGGCCGTCACTAAATTGTAGTACTGCTGCAATTGCTGGCTGGCTTGTTGCTGTATCTCCACATCGGGGTGAGCGATCACTACAGTGCGATGGGCGGTCATTTCATCAATATTGTACTGATTGCGCCCCGAGTGTTTGGCGCGGTATAGCGCTCTATCGGCGGCTTTAATCAATCCCTCTAGGCTGTGGCCGGATGTTTGCGGGCAGCAGGCTCCGCCGACGGATACCGTCACCGTTTCGGCGGTGGGTGATACCTCGTGCAGTATCGACTTATTGGCGATGCTTAGTTTGATGCACTCGCTAACGCGGGCGATACCGGCTTTATCGGTGTCTGGCAGCAGCACAACAAACTCTTCACCGCCGTAGCGTCCCAATAGGTCGTAAGGGCGGTGCAGACATGATTTGATGGCGTCGGTAATGGCAACCAAGCAGGCGTCACCGGCAGGGTGACCGTAGTGGTCGTTGTACAGTTTGAAGTGATCGACATCGATCATTAATGCGCTGATACAGGTGGCTTGCCGGCTGGCTAATAGCCACTGCTTTTGGGCTTGTTCGTTAAAAGTACGGCGGTTGTATATTTGGGTTAAGCTATCGAGCTGGCTGATGGCTTCCAGCTCGCTATTGAGCGCATTGAGCTGATCGCGCATCTCTGAAATACGTTCCATCGCCCGAATTTTGGCGGTAATAATCATTTTACTGACGGGTTTGATGAGATAATCATCCCCCCCGGCCTCGATACCCTGCCGGTAGTCTTCGTCTTCGCTCATTCCGGTGACGAAAATAATCGGAATCCAGTGATCCCCCAGCCATTCGCGAATCAGTGCGGTGGTTTCAAACCCGTTTAAGCCGGGCATTTCTACATCCATGATGATCATATCGACGGGGTTGTCTTCTAGCAGTTGCAGCGCTTGCTCGCCACTTTCTGCCACCAACGGCGTATGGCCTGCGTCAGTAATATACTGACTCATGGCGTGGCGCAAGGTGGCGCTGTCTTCGACTAAAAGAATTTTCATCATGTAGGCTATAAGCTAGAGTTGGGCAGGTAACAGTTTATCGACAATTGGCGCTAAATACATCATGTGCGTCACAGTTTGACGAATATTAGGCGCAGTGATCAACATAGCGCCAAAAAGATTGCTCGCGCCGAAACAGCGATTTCTCTAAGTGTTGATGTGTCTTCTGCCCGAGCCGGTACTGGGCGATAAAAGTAACCGTGCCTTCTTGGTCAGACACGCCCCCCTTATGCCAGTCGAGAATCTCCAATCCTAACCACTCGCAACGGTTGGCCCACTGGTGAATTGCCTCCGGGGAGGTGCTGTGCCGGCTGGAGGTGCTCCAAGTCTGCCACAGATAATCGATGGCGCCATACACATGAGCGCTGTAGCGCGAGCGCATTAACTCCACCGCTGTGCTCGCAATTTGCCCCTGATAAATAAAGCGGGCACAGCACTGAGAGGCCGGTGCCATCGAGCCACAATAGCAGTTAATATCAGTGTTTAGTGGCATTTTTCACCTCTTTTGGGTATGTTGTGCGGCTGAATATTTTGCCAGTTGCTAAAGCATTGGCTTAACGTTGAGCGGGACTAACTGTCACCTGCCAAACCCTCTATTTATTGACCGTGTGTGAACCTACTAATGACCGATTTTGACGACATTCGCCCTTACCACGATGCCGAAGTTCGGCCCGCCTTAGACCGTATTTTGAACGATCCTGAGTTGGCCGATGCTGTTGCCAGACTCAAGTTTCCCCGCTTGGCGGGGCCTTTGGGTTTTATTATACGGCCAATGGTGTCGCGGGCAATGAAAAGGCAGCTGGCCTGTGTTGATACGGTGGATAAATTTCAGCAGGAGGTGGTTGAGAAATATCTGCGTCATATGATTGAAACCACCACCACAAAATTGACCACATCCGGGCTCGATCAGTTGGACTCCGACGGCGGCTATTTGTTTGTCAGTAATCACCGCGATATTGCCGTAGATCCGGCTTTTGTGAACTGGAGCATTTATTACGCCGGCTTTAAAACATTGCGCATCGCTATTGGTGACAATTTGTTGACGAAGCCTTATGTGTCGGACCTGATGCGATTGAATAAGAGTTTTATCGTCAATCGCTCTGCCAAGGCTCCACGGGAAAAACTCAAGGCGGCGAAAAAATTGTCGGCGTATATCCACCATTCTTTGACAGTGGATCGAGCCAATATATGGATTGCACAGCGTGAAGGGCGGGCCAAAGATGGCAAAGACCTGACCAACTCCGCTGTGATTGGGATGCTGACGTTGAACCGACCTAAAACCCAAGATTTCTCTGAATATGTTAGGTCTTTGAAAATCGTGCCGGTTTCTATCTCGTATGAGCAGGACCCCTGTGATAGCGCCAAAACCCACGAGCTCTATGCCCAGCGAACCACCGGCAGCTACGAGAAAGGCGATCAAGAAGACATTCAAAGTATTGCGAAAGGTATCGCCGGGCAAAAGGGCAATGTGCATGTTGCCTTTGGCACACCCTTGAGCGGCGAGTATGAAGATAACGTCGCGGTGGCCGCCGAGATCGACCGGCAAATCTGGAGCCAGTACGTGTTACATCCGAGCAATTGTTTTGCCTACGACGCGCTGGGCAATGAAGCTCGGTCACTGCCATACTCTGCCCAAGGGTTGCCATTCGAACCCGGTAATTTGCGTGAAGAGCGGGCCGCGTTTGATTTACATGTGGCTTCGATTCCCACCGAGCAGCGTGAAATCTTGCTGGAGATGTACGCCAATCCGGTTCACAGTAAATTAAATGCTCGACAAAATTAATGCTAACTGACGATATAAAACGCAACATCCAAGAGAGTTATTCGGCTTTCTTACAGTCGCGCGAGCTCGGCTCAAGGCACGGGCAAAAAATGATGATTGCTGAAATTGCTCGCACTCTGGGGTCGATTACCTCCGATGCCGAAGGCGTGCGCAACAGCGATGGTCATGTTTGCGTGGTGGAAGCGGGCACAGGCACGGGTAAGACTATCGCCTACCTATTGCCGAGTATTATTATCGCCAAAGCTCTGGGAAAAAAATTGGTGGTATCCACAGCCACCGTTGCTTTGCAAGAACAAATCATTCACAAAGACTTGCCCGAGTTAAAAAATCATTCAGACCTCTCGTTTAGTTTCGCCTTAGCAAAGGGGCGGGGGCGCTATTTGTGCCTGTCTAAGTTGGACAACTTAATGAGCGAGTTTGCCAGTACCGTCGATCCGACTCGTGCTCTCTACGAAGATGAACTGCCCAGTGTTGATGAGCAGGGCGTGCGTTTATACGAGTCGATGATGGACGCACTGGCTGCCAATAAATGGGATGGCGAACGCGACTCTTGGCCCAGTGCATTGGAGAGCGCCGATTGGCAGCGCGTCACCACCGATCACCGTCAATGCACCGGGCGGCGTTGTTCAAATGTCTCGGCCTGCAGTTTTTTTAAAGCGCGCGATGCATTGCACAATGCCGATTGCATTGTCACCAATCACGACTTGGTGTTGGCCGACTTGGCTCTGGGGGGCGGCGCTATTTTGCCCGATCCGGAAGAAACTATTTATGTGTTTGATGAGGGCCACCACCTGCCCGATAAAGCGCTCAATCATTTTGCCCACCACACGCGTATGCTCTCCACTAGTCGCTGGCTAGAGCAATGCAATAAAGGTTTGTCGACGGTGTTGGGGCAAATCGGTGGCGCGGGTAGGGTCGATCATTTTGCCGAGCAATTACCCGGTCAGTTTATCGAGTGTAAGCGTGAGCTGGATATGCTGTACCCGGCTTTAGATGAGCTGGTGCAGTCGGTGGCAGAGAGTAACCGCGATCGACGTTCGAACCATTATCGTTTTGACAATGGGGTAGTACCAGATGGTATCCAATCGCAGGCAGAGCAACTACACGCCAGTTTTGATCGTCTGAGTGATTTATTAAGTAAAATTAGCGCCGAAATTAATGAGGCGATGGAAGATGCCCACTGCCCGGTCCCTAAAGTGGATTTGGAAAATAATTATCCTGTGGTTGGCGCTTGGCAATCGCGTGCCGAAGCCAGCGCCGAACTCTGGTTGAGCTACGCCCGCACAGATAACGACGCCAGTGTGCCGCGCGCGCGCTGGCTGACATTGGTGGATTTTTCCGGCAACTACGATATTGAAGTTTGTTCGAGCCCCATTTTGGCGGCTCGTACTCTGGAATTTAGTTTGTGGAATCGAGCTTACGGGGCGGTCGTTACCTCGGCGACTTTGACCGCGCTGGGTAAGTTTGATCGTTTTAAAATGCGCGCCGGCACGCCAGATAACAGTCGCTATGCCGTGGTGCCCAGTCCCTTTGATTTTTCCCGAGGCGAGCTTATCGTGCCGCGCGATGCAGTGGACGCGGGTAACAGTGCCGCCCATACTCAATCGGTGATCGAACAGCTTCCTGTTGTGTTGGATCCGGCTGCAGGCTCCCTAGTGCTTTTTTCCTCGCGTCGTCAAATGCTCGACGTGTTCGATGCAATGCCCAGCGCATGGCAGGATAAAATTCAGGTGCAGGGCGAAGCCTCCAAGCAAGAGATGTTATCGGCCCATAAAAAACGTATCGACCGCGGCGAGGGTAGTGTCTTGTTTGGCCTGGCAAGTTTTGCCGAAGGCGTCGACTTGCCAGGTGATTACTGCGCCCATGTGGTTATTGCTAAGCTACCTTTTGCGGTGCCCGACGATCCAATCGAGGCCGCCGTATCGGAGTGGATTGAGTCTCGCGGTGGCAATGCGTTTATGCAAATCACCATTCCCGATGCGTCTTTAAAATTAATTCAAGCCTGCGGCCGACTACTGCGTACCGAAGGCGATGATGGCCGTATAACGTTGCTCGATCGTCGGGTTGTCACAAAACGTTACGGTAAGGCCATCTTAGATTCACTACCGCCTTTTGCACGCAAAATTGACGCCTAATGAATAGCACCGCCACACATCAAACTCTCGCAGTAGCGCTCGACGATCTTGAGGTCAGTTTGCGAGCCCTGCAATGGTGGCAAGAGCAATCGCCTCCGGCACAGGCTTTAGCCAGCACTCAACCCTTTGCGCTCGACACCTTAAGATTTCCCCAGTGGTTACAATTTTTGTTTATTCCGAAGTTAAAGGCTCTTGCAGATAACGCCAACCCACTGCCGGGAAACTGTAGCGTAGCGCCCATGGCAGAAGAGTATTGCCGGGCACAGGGTGTCTCAGCGCCGGCACTTGTCTCGCAATTGCAGATGATTGATCGGTTGTTGACACAATAATTTACAAACAACACCTTGAGGCAATGACGTGTAAGCGCTACCGTGAGATATAGCGGATTAATAGCAATAGGGCTTAGTGATGAAAGTACTCGGAATTTGGATCATGTGTGGCGGCTTATTTCTGGCCGGCTGCGCGACACCCCCCGCACCGGTATCCCACGATGGCTTACACTTAGTGCAAGATAAGGGCTGGGATCAGCTCTATGTTAAGCCGGATATTGATATCGCTGATTATCATGCCTTTGCTCTGCAACCGTGTACCGTTGCTTTTCGCGATAACTGGATGCGCTCGCAAAACTCGGGCCGTAATATTGGGGGGCAGAGGGTCAGCGAGCGTGATATGCAGGAGATACAAGAACGCTTGGCCGCCGTGTGCGATGAATACTTTGAAAAGTCGCTACGCCAAGAGCCCGCCTATCGTTTAGTGGCAGAAGGTGAAACACCCGAAGCTGCTCAATACGACACTCAAACTCAGGTGTTAGAGCTCAAGCCCGCGATTATCGATTTGGATATACACGCGCCTGATATCGATGGCGCCACTAAGGTGCGAAGCTACACCACAAGTTTTGGGGAAATGACATTATTGTTAGAAGCCTACGATGCTCGTAGCGGCGAAATAGTGGCTCGTATTGTCGATCGCAAAGTGGATCAAGACAGCTTGAATCACTTACAGTGGACCAACCGAGTGACCAATATGGCCGATGCCAAGCGTTATATGCGCAGTTGGACTCGCTCTTTGCGTAACCATTTGGATGCTTCGCGTTAACGGCGGGCTTTTGGTACTTGTAACCGGCGCAGTGGAATCAGCAATACCGAGCTAAGGGCAACGGATAACAACATAGTGTGGATCATGGGTTTCAAGCTGCCATCGTGCCAATGACTGGCCAACGCCCCCATAGCTGAGCCGAGAACAAACATCGCCACCAACTGAATGGCCGCGGCACTGCCTCCTTGTTGAGGGGTAAACATGGCCATAAAGCGCGCAGCACCGGCTGGGTTACTAATGCCTACGCAACTGACTATAAACACTATCAACGGAACGGCCAGAACCAGCGACAAAGCGTCGATGTAAACCAGCAATGCCAAAATCAAAACTGCCGCTGCCTGCGCCATCACCACCACACGAAAAATCTGCAGCGGATCAATAAACTTCAATAAACGCGCACTCAACCAGTTGGCTGCAATTAGACCAATAGCGTTGAGTCCAAACAGCAAAGAAAAAACTCCTTCACTGACCCCAAAATACGTCATATACGTAAACGAGGCGTGAGTGACAAATATCAATAACACCCCCGCGGCGCAGCCAATACTCAAAGCAAACACAGCGGCTAAAAAACGCCCTTGATGTCGGTGCAAAATGATAGCCGCGTACTGCTGAACAATACGCCCTAAAGAGAGAGCGGTTTTTTTGTGTTGCAAGGTTTCTGGGCTTACTCGCCACATAATGATTAAGAGCAGTAAGGCATAGATAACCTGAAAAATAAAAATGGCCTGCCAGCCCCAGTGAAGCAGCCCAGTACCCACTATTGGTGCGATGACCGGGGCGGTCATCATAACCATCATTACCGTAGCGAAACGACTGCCAATTTCTTCGGCCGGGTACACATCACGCACTTGCGCCATGGCGGTAATTGATGCAAATCCGCCACCGAAAGCCTGCAATAGGCGCAAGCTGTTAATCACCGAGGCCGATTCTGAGGCCGCAATAGCCGCACTGGTAACGATAAACAACCCAGTGCCAAATAAACACACAGGTTTGCGGCCTATTTGGTCGGAGATGGGGCCACCCAGTAACTGGCCAAAGGCAAACCCGACTAAAAAAGTACTGACCGACGCACTGAGTGTGGCGATAGAGACCCCGAGCTTGTCTGCCATGGTGGGCAGTGCGGGCAAGTATGCATCCATCGCCACCGGCCCCAAAGCGACTAATGCGCCGAGATACAGGAGAAAATAGCGGGGCAACGAGCGATTGGTCATGGGCGTAAGGCAGCACTAGCGGCGTAGAGTGAGTGGGCAAAATCAACGGCTCACTATACACAATTTATATGTGTTGGGAGGTCGCGAAAGGCAAGTATTTGTGAAATTTCCCGTGCCATCTGGCGCGTACTTTAGGTGTATATGGCCGTATATAACAAAATGGGCAGAGATCTGAATACCCGATCCAGCAGTAATTTATGCATTAAAAAATCTATTTATATGCTTACAGGGTTTAAAAAACGGGCGTGAGTCACGTTTTTCCGTGTTGGCTTTGAGTTGACGGGTGCTGCGTGGTACACCTTCTAACCAGCTTGACAACGTTGTCTCTGTTGTTGGGCTGAAATCTACCAATCCGCTGATAGGGCACGGGACTGACGATGGTATATCGATAGGGAGCAGACAAGCGGGGTTGAAACAACAATAAAACTTTGCCCGGGCGCGTGCGCACTGGGAGAGTACAGCGAGGAGATTAGAATGAAAAAGACATTATTGGCTGGAACCGGACTGCTTGGCGCGGTGATTTGCGCCAGTCCCGTTCAGGCGTACGATTGCTCCAGTTTATCCACTTGGGACGCGGCTACTGCTTATCTCGGAGGTGATCAGGTTGAAGACTCGGGTTTCGCTTACGAGGCAAAATGGTGGACTCGCGGTGATCAACCGGCACAGAGCTCGGGTGCGTGGGATGAGTGGCTCGGCTTAGGTGCTTGCGACGGCTCACCCGCAAGCAGCTCAAGTTCATCCAGCAGCTCCTCCCTGTCATCGAGCAGTAGCTCCTCCAGCTCTAGTAGCTCGCAGGCCCCGGTGGGGGATTGCTCTTCCCCGGTATACAGCGCCGGAAGTGCTTATTCGGTAGGTCAGCTGGTGCAAAATGCCGGTAGCGAATATCGCTGTGATATTAGCGGTTGGTGTTCATCCAGTGCCGACTGGGCCTATGCCCCGGGTACGGGTGCCCACTGGAGCGATGCCTGGACCGAGCAGCGCTCTTGCAGCGCGAATTCATCTAGTTCTAACAGTTCGTCGTCGAGCTCTAGTTCCAGTTCGTCCAGCTCTAGTCCAGGTGGCGGTTACAGCGGTAACTTCCCCGATCATGCTTTGGTCGGGTATTGGCATAACTTTATGAACGGTGCGGGCTGTCCAATTGCACTGTCAGAGATTCCGGATGCCTGGGATATTATCGATATCGCTTTTGCCGACAACGACCCGGCCAGCAATGGCACGGTGCACTTTAATCTGTTCGACGGCTCCGGTACTAGCTGTCCCGGTTTGGACGCAACTCAATTCAAACAGGATATGGCGGCCATGCAGGCCGAAGGAAAAATTTTCGTGCTGTCTCTGGGCGGCGCCGAGGGCACCATTACACTTAATACCGATTCGGATGAGGCGAACTTTGTGGCCAGCTTGACCGGCCTGATCAACGAGTGGGGGTTCGATGGTGTCGATATTGACCTGGAAAGTGGCTCGCAGCTGGTACACGGCTCGCAAATCCAAGCGCGCTTACCTGGGGCTCTGCGTCAGATTGATACCAATGTGGGCGGCATGGCGCTGACCATGGCACCGGAGCACCCATATGTGCAGGGTGGCTTGACCGCTTACTCCGGTGTTTGGGGAGCGTACTTACCTATCATTGACCAAACGCGCGACTTGCTGGACCTGCTGCATGTGCAGCTTTATAACAATGGTGGATTGCAAACGCCTTATGCTAATCAATCATACCCTGCCGGCTCGGTGGATATGATGGTGGCTTCGGCGCGGATGTTGATTGAAGGTTTCCAGACAGCCGGTTCTTTGTACTTTGAGGGGCTCGACCCGCAACAGGTGTCGTTGGGCTTGCCTTCCGGGTCTTCGTCAGCGGGTTCTGGTCTGGCCACCAATCAGGCCATTATCGATGCGCTCGATTGCATCACGGCTGGCACCGCTTGTGACTCGGTAAATGCGGGTGGGGTGTATCCGGACTTCAGCGGGGTGATGACCTGGTCGATTAACTGGGATATTCACGACGGTTATATCTTCTCTGGCCCAATTGGCGACAAGGTGCATAGCTTGCCTTAATCGCCGGGCTGATTCGATAGCGCAAACAAAATAGCGCAAACAAAAAAGGCGCCCCATTGCTGGGGCGCCTTTTTTACGTCTTGCCGGGCAACATATTACATTTGCTCTGAGACTTCGATGCCCAGCATATCTAAGCCGGTTTCCAGTGTGCGGCTAACCGCGTGGCAAATACGCAGACGGCTGGCGCGCATCGCCGGATCTACATCCGACTTAAGAATCGGGCAGGCCTCGTAAAAGCGCATAAACAAGCTGGCGACATCGTATAAGTAGGTGCAGAGCACATGGGGTAGGGCATCGTCGGCAACTTGCCCTAATACCTCGCCCAACTGCAACAACTTGATGGCGAGTGCTTTTTCTTGTTCTTGTGCAAGAACGATCTCGCCGCTGACCGCCACAGGTTCGATTTCTGCCTTGCGGAAAACACTGCGCACGCGGGTGTATGCGTACTGCAGGTAGGGCGCGGTATTGCCCTCAAAGCTCAGCATGGTGTCCCAGTTAAAGACATAATCGTTGGTGCGGGTTTTACACAAATCTGCGTATTTTACCGCGCCAATACCCACCTTGCGCGCGACATCGTCAGCATCAGCCAGGTCTGGGTTTTTATCGGTAATGACTTTCGCGGCGCGTTCAATAGCTTCGTCCAGCAGAGCGGCTAGTTTAACCGTGCCCCCCGAGCGGGTTTTAAACGGCTTGCCATCAGCACCCATCATGGTGCCAAAGGCGTGGTGCTCAAGGCTCACATGCTCGTCGACAAAGCCTGCCTTGCGCGCCAAGGTAAACACCTGCTGCATATGCAGAGACTGGCGGGCGTCAATAAAGTAGAGAATACGATCGGCGTGCAGCGTATTGGCGCGATAGCGAATAGCGGCTAAGTCGGTAGTGGCGTAGAGAAAACCACCGCCTTGCTTTTGCACAATCACCGGCGAGGGGTTGCCCTCTTTGTCGGCCAGTTCGGGCAGGAAAACCACTTGCGCGCCCTGATCTTCCTGACATAAGCCCTGTGCTTGCAGCTCGCTAACCAGCGGTGCTAAATCGTCATTGTAAAAGCTTTCACCGCACACATCCTCATCGCTTAACGTTACGTTGAGCTTGTTGTAAATGTCGGCGCTATGAGCGAGAGAAACACGCTTAAACGATTGCCACAACTCCAGTGTTTTGGCATCACCGGATTGCAGCCTTACTACATAGTCGCGCGCCTTATCGGCGAACGCCTGCTCGCGGTCGAAATGCGCTTTGGCCTGCTGATAAAACACTTCCAAATCCGATAGCGCCATACTGGCGCTGTCGCTATCGGCCATTTGTTCTTCGAGTTCGGCGATCAGCATGCCGAACTGAGTGCCCCAGTCGCCCACGTGGTTCTGCCTAATGACCTTATGACCCAGGCGGCTGAGGATGCGTACCAGTGCGTCGCCAATAATCGACGAGCGCAGGTGGCCGACGTGCATCTCTTTGGCAAGGTTGGGGGATGAGTAATCCACTACAACGGTTTGTGGTTCAGCGGCGGGGCGAATCGCCAGAGCCGGATCGCGCTCGGCGTTGCCCAGTTGTTCACTCAGCCAGGCCGGGTTGAGGTGAATGTTGATAAAACCCGGGCCTGCGATCTCTACTTTATCCGCGATTGAGCCGAGCTCAAGCTCGTCTGTGATCTTACCGGCCAGCTCGCGCGGATTGGTGCCGACTTTCTTGGCCGCAGCCATGGCGCCATTGGCCTGATAATCGCCAAAACCGGCTTTTTTGGCCGGCGCCACCATGGGTTGGCACTCGGCGGGAATGCCGGCTGCGTTCATAGCGGACTTTACTTTTTCGCTCAGAAGTTCACGGATGTTCATAGGGCTCAAACAGTCAGATTAGAAAACCGTGAATTGTAGCATGCCGAGGCAGGCAGAGCCTGTGCTCAAGAGAAAATTACCGGTTTATCATCCGCCATACACAGGTAATCTCTCTGAGCTACACTTTACCCGAGTGTTACAAACGATAGTCAGTGAAAGAGGAGTCGCTATGACAATGCCTTTTGAGGTGTCCGAACAGGTAAAGGCCAATATAATGGATGGCGTGTTGCGCTTGCAGCTTAACCGCCCACAACAGAAAAATGCCCTGTCGCTGGCCATGTATCAATCCCTGGCCAATGCGTTGCAGTGGGCGGCCACGAGCGATAATGTGCGTGTGGTGTGTTTGGCAGGCTCCGAGGACAGCTTCACCGCTGGTAATGATTTGGCTGATTTTCTTCGGGCTGGGCAAGGTGGGCCGCCCGTATTGTCGAAAGAGCATCCGGTTATACAATTTATGCACTCCCTGCGTCACTTGCCGCAGCCGATTGTGGCCGAGGTTAATGGTATGGCTATTGGTATCGGCACCACCTTGCTGCTGCATTGTGATTTTGTGTATGCAGCCGATGACGCTTATTTTCAGTTGCCGTTTGCCCGCCTGGGGCTGTGCCCCGAATTTGCTTCCAGTGCATTGTTGGTGCGCCGGGTAGGGGAGGCTCGGGCCAAGGAAATGCTGTTGTTGGGCGAGGCAATTAGCGCTGGGCAGGCGCTGGGTTACGGTCTGCTCAACGGCGTGTTCCCGCGCGAGCGTCTCGGCACCGAGGTGGACAGTGTGTGTCAGACTCTCGCCCTGCGCCCCCCGCAAGCACTGCGCCGCAGTAAAGCCCTGATTAACCAGGTGGTGGGCTGGCCGGTGGATCGAGTTATTGAACGTGAACTCGAAGTGTTTAGCGAGTGTCTAGGAGGCGAAGAAGCCCAATTGATTATCAAACAAGCGACAGAGGAAAAAACATGAATCTTAATGGCGATTTTTCGGGTAAAACCGTCTTGGTTGTGGGGGGTACCAGCGGTATTTGCCGCGCTGCAGCGGAGCGTTTTGCCGGGCTGGGGTGCAGTGTTTGCGTGATCAGCCGCTCGCAAGAAAAAATCGATGCCACTGTTGCCGCGTTGGCAGAGTTGGGCGCTCAGGACAGTTGTGGTTACAGCGTCGATGTGCGCAATGGTGAGGCTTTGCGCGAAGCGCTGCGACAATTGCACGCGCGCTGGGGCGCTTTGGATATTGTGGTTTCCGGTGCGGCGGGTAACTTCCCAGCGCTTGCCAGTAACCTGTCCGATAATGGTTTTGCTGCGGTGGTAGACATTGATCTAAAAGGCACCTTTCATGTGATGAGCGCGATCTACCCCTATTTGCGCAAACCCGGCGCCTCGGTCATTAATATTTCCGCGCCGCAAGCGCAGCTGGCGATGGCCGGGCAGGTGCATGTCTGTGCGGCTAAAGCTGGGGTGGATATGATTACCCGCACATTGTGTATTGAATGGGGCGCTGAGGGAGTGCGGGTGAATTCGGTGATTCCGGGCCCAGTAGAGGGAACCGAGGGCATGGAGCGCTTGGCTCCGGATGCAAAAATCCGAGGTAAAATTGCCGCTACCGTGCCATTACAGCGTTTGGGGCGAGGCCGTGATATTGCCGATGCCTGCGTCTTTTTAAGTTCAGATTTAGCCAGTTATATCAGCGGGGTGGTACTTCCTGTCGATGGAGGTTGGAGCTTGGGCGGAGCCGCCACTATTGGTACCGGCCTTGCGCAGATGTTGCAACAACAGCAGCAATAAAAGCATGTAGACACGGCATCTATTAGGCCCCAATTGCCCACAGGAATAACAAAGCCTAGGGGTTAATAACACAATGATCTACATGCCAAAAAAGCAGCTGCTATGCTTGTAGTAAGACAGAAGCATGGGGGGTATCCCGCTATGACGATCCGTAAACGAGGTGTACAAGCTGCAGTGCCAGATAATATCAAAGCCTTTTTAAATGATATACAGCTATTGGCACTGCACCATATGGAATCCTACGGGTGGCAATTGTGGTTTGTGCGCAGGCCGCTTTTTCAGGTGCCCGTGGCAGTAGTTAAAGACGCAGAAGGCGAGCGTGTAGGCGTGTTAGAAATAGATGGCCAAGTTAACATGCAGCCTGGCTTACAGTTGCGCCCTTAGCGAGTTGCAGGCTAAGGGCGATTGATCAAATCGCTACCACATAAGGTCATCGGGAATAACATAGTCCGCGTAGGGATCGTCTTCATCGGGCGCGTCGGCGGCTTTGCTCGCTTGCGAAATCACTACAGTTTCATCGCGCAAGGCGATTTTCTCGGCAATGACTGCGGGTACCAGTTCGTAATTTTCTTCCAGGCGAACAATAGCCAACAAGCCACGACTTAACTGCTCGACCTGCTGCGCTGAGGCGTAAAGTGATTTCACCGCACTGCCATCGGTAAAATTATAGGCTGTGTCGCCTTTTTTAGGCTGCAAGTTGAGGCTGATTAATTGTTTAATTTGGGCCTGAATGGCTTTTTCCTGCGCCGCGGCGTTGCGCTCGGCGTTTAGCTGACGGTCGCGCTCGGCTTTTTCTTGGCGGGCAAGTTGTGCCGCAGCTTTGGTTTCGTCAATGCTAGGCTCTTTGCTGCGGTGTTGGACGCGCGCTTGTTTGGCTTTCTCCTTTTTGGTCTGCTTGGCTTTTTTGTTGTCGATTAAACCAGCTTTAAGAAGTTGATCTTGCAGGCTGCTCATGGATTCTCCGCATTGAATATCAATTTGGAGCAAAATGTAGCAGATCCCCCGCGCATTGAACAGTATAATGCCCCGCTGGGTGTGCTCTGTATTGGCAGTGGACTCCCCCCATACACACAGCCATAGGTATTGAATTTTGACCGAACACGCCCAGGATAGCTTTTCCACTTTGCCGCTGCGCCCACCTTTGCTGCAAAGCCTAGAGTCACTGGGGTTTGATTCTATGACCCCCATTCAAGCCGAGTCACTGCCCTTAGTGTTGGCAGGTACCGATGTCATCGGCCAGGGTAAAACCGGTTCCGGTAAAACCGCCGCTTTTGCTTTGGGGGTGTTGAATAAATTGGATGTGAAACGCTTCCAGATTCAATCTTTGATTTTATGTCCCACCCGCGAGCTGGCCGACCAGGTAGCCAAAGAGATTCGCCGTCTGGCACGAAATATTCATAACATTAAAGTATTGACCTTGTGCGGTGGTATGCCTTTTGGCCCGCAAATAAACTCTCTGGAGCACGGTGCGCATATCGTGGTGGGGACACCGGGGCGAATAGAAGAGCATGTTCGCAAACAACACCTGCAGCTAGGTAAGGTTACCACCTTGGTGTTGGATGAGGCCGACCGCATGTTGCAAATGGGTTTTCAACAGGCGCTGGATGCGATTATTGGCCAGGTGCCGCAACAGCGCCAAAGCTTATTGTTTAGCGCCACCTACCCCGAGGCGATTGAAGCCATGGCGACGCGCTACATGCGCGAGCCGGTATTTTTGAAAGTGGCCTCCACTCACAATGCCACCAGTATTAAACAGGTTTTTTATTCGGTTAAAAACGATGATCGCTCAGGTGCGGTGAAAACGTTGCTGCTGCATGCCCAGGCGGCATCTGCAGTGATTTTTTGCAACACCAAGCGCGAAGTGAAAGAGCTGGCCGAACTATTGAACGGCGCGGGCTATTGCGCCGCCGCCCTGCATGGTGACTTAGAGCAACGCGATCGCGATCAGGCGTTAGTGCGCTTTGCCAATGGCAGCGTCAATGTGTTGGTAGCCACTGATGTCGCCGCACGCGGTTTGGATGTGGATGATCTGGAGCTGGTGGTTAATTATCAAATTCCGCGTGATCCTGAAGTGTATGTACACCGAATTGGTCGTACCGGCCGGGCTGGAGCCAAGGGACGTTCTTTTACCTTGTGCAGTGATAAAGAGCTGCATAAGTTGGCCGCCCTCGAATCATTACAGGATGATCGCTTTGTGCTGGAGCAATTGCCTAAGGCACCGGCTAAGGTACCCGCCGAGCAAGCGCCAAAGATGGTGACCTTGCAAATAGATGGTGGCAAAAAGCAAAAGGTTCGCCCTGGGGATATCGTTGGCTGCTTAACGGGAGAGGACGGTGTGACTCAAAACGACATCGGTAAAATCAATGTGTTTGATTTCAGTGCTTATGTCGCTGTAGATCGTTCGGTATTTCGCCAAGCACTGAAAAAGATTCAAACCGGTACGTTAAAAGGCCGCCGCTTTCGGGTGCGTTTGCTCGATTAGCCGATAGGTTTAAAGCGCTGAACTAACATCTTTAGCAGTAACGCCAGCACCAAGCCGCCGATAAGCCCGGCAGTGTTGGCGAGCATGTCCCATAAGTCGAAACTGCGCCAAGGTAGGAAGTATTGAATAACTTCTATGCCGGTAGAAAATAGCCACAGGGCGATGGCGCGAGCCCACCAAGAGCTGCGCGGGTAGGCAATACTGATTGAAATTCCCGCGACTAAATAGCCGACAAAATGCATCAGCAAGTCGTTGTAATCGCCCACGACCTGCTGTGGTTGTTTGGCGGTACCGGCCACTACATAAACCGCTAGCATAAACCAGTACTGACCGATTAGGGCAAAACGCCACAGGTTCGCCATCTAGCGCAAAATCAGCATAGACGTTTGGCAGCGGCAGATCATGGCGGTGGTCGTGCTGCCGACAATAAAGTGGCGAATGCGCGAATGGCCGTAGGCCCCCAGTACCAAAAGCTCGATGTTATTTTGGCTTTGATACTCTACTAAAGCGGTTTCTGGGTCGCCGGAGATAATGTGGCTTTCGACGGTTAAACCGGCCTTTACCAATAGCTCGTCTGCCCACTTAAGGGATTCGCGATTGGCGTCCAGATCGGCGCCGACCATCACCAGATGACAGTGGCAGCCTTTAAGCAGAGGGCTGGCGGCAATCATTTCGATGCCTTTGCGAATAGTCGCACTGCCATCGTAGGCAATCATAAGCACCTTGGGTGCGGTAAACTCGGGCTGCACAATTAAAATGGGTTTGTGCATGGCGCGAATGATTTTTTCAATATGGCTGCCGATATGACCATGGGCACTGGCGCTTTCGGCGCCGCGCTTGCCAACCACCAGCAGTCGCGTTTCTTTTTCTAAGTCCATTAATGTATCGGTTAGCTCACCGTGGCGCTGGCGTGTCTCAATCTCTGGCAGACCTGCGGCGGATACTCGCGCTTTGGCGGCGACCAGCAATTGTTTACCTTGCTCCATGGCGATCTTGGCTCGTTTCTCATCGAGCGAGGCCAGCTCTTCGAGCAAAGTCTCTTGCGCGCCAAAACCTAAAGTGCCGGACAAATTTTGCTCGCCCGCACCGTGCACATAATCCAACACATGCAATAAATGGAGGGGGGCAGTTAACTGCTGGGCTGCCCACGCGGCACCGTCACAGACGGATTCGGCGTAGTGTGAGTCGTCGATACAGGCAATAACATTAGCGGCCATAGGGTAACTCCTTGTGATCGATGGCTCAGTGGCCCATCAGCTTTTCAACTTCTTCGGGTTTGTCGTGCACCGCAAAACGGTCCACGAGTGTGGCACTGGCTTTGTTAAGGCCGATTAATTCGACCTCGGTGCCTTCGCGGCGAAATTTCAGAACAACCTTATCCAGTGAGCTGATTGCGGTAATGTCCCAAAAGTGGGCTTTTGATAAGTCGATAGTGACACGTTCAATCGCCTCTTTGAAGTCGAATCCAGCAATAAATTGCTCAGCGGATGAGAAGAAAACCTGGCCGACAACCGTATAGGTGCGGCTACTTCTCTCGGCATTAATGTCTGAGCCCACATATAAAATTTGCCCCACCTTGTGAGCAAAGAATAAGGTGCTAAGCAGAACCCCGAGTAGAACACCCAGCGCTAAGTTATGGGTGGCGACAACCACGGCGACGGTGGCCACCATAACCACCGAGGAGCTTTTGGGGTTGGTTTTAAGGGCTACCAGTGACGACCAACTGAAGGTGCCAATAGACACCATGATCATTACGGCCACCAGCGAGGCCATCGGCATACGCGCGACCCAGTCGCCGAGAAAGACAACCAATATCAGCAAAAACACGCCGGCTACCAGTGTGGATAAACGGGTACGGCCGCCGGATTTTACATTAATGACCGATTGACCAATCATGGCGCAACCGGCCATGCCGCCGAGAAAGCCCGAACCAATATTGGCCACGCCCTGGCTGACACACTCGCGGTTTTTATTGCTATCAGTATCAGTGAGATCATCGACGATTGTCGCTGTCATCATTGACTCCAGCAGGCCGACCACAGCGAGGGTAGCGGAAAAAGGAAAGATGATTTTCAACGTCTCTAAGTTGAGCGGCACATCGGGTAGCAAAAATACTGGCAAACTATCGGGCAGCTCGCCCATATCGCCCACGGTGCGCACGTCAATACCGAAGTAGACGGTGATAAAGGTCAGGCTGACAATACAGACCAGCGGCGATGGAACGGCGCGGGTGATGTAGGGAAATAGGTAAATAATAGCAAGTCCCGCGGCCAGCAATAGGTAAACCGGCACGGTAAAGTTGCCCCCGGTAATTTCGGGCAGCTGGGCCAGAAAAATTAAGATCGCCAGTGCGTTGACGAAGCCGGTCACCACCGAGCGCGACACAAAACGCATCAGGCTGCCGAGCTTTAGCGCACCGGCAATCATTTGCAACACCCCGGTTAACAAGGTGGCCGCCAATAAGTATTCCAGCCCGTGGTCTTTGACCAAATCCACCATCACCAGTGCCATGGCGCCTGTCGCGGCGGAAATCATTGCCGGGCGACCGCCGGTAAAGGCACTGATAAAGGCAATACAGAAGGAGGCGTAGAGCCCGACCTTGGGGTCGACGCCGGCAATAATAGAAAAGGCAATGGCCTCGGGGATCAGCGCCAGAGCCACTACGGCGCCAGAGAGCACATCGCCGCGAATATTGCTGAACCAGACTTCTTTAAGAGAGTTTTGCATAGTTGACTGCCGCCTTGGGCGGGGGTTACCTATATTTGAAACGACTGGGTGGGAGCGGGGCCAAAGGTCGGTGTACTTATTAGCAGAGCTCGCCGAGAAGGCGCAGCATTATACACGGCTTTGACGGTGTTTTCAGAGGTTGTCATGCTCGGCGAGAAGGTCTTCGGCCGCGTATAGATCCTGGGGGGTATTGATATTTGTAAACGGATCGCAGGGCTCGGTGTCAAACTCTACCGCAACATGGGGTCTATCCCGAATCCAGTGCTGCAGCCAAGGCACCTCATTTTGGTCCAGGGTGGCGCTTATTGTGGGTAATAGGTCAGTGTGCCAAAGAGCAAACACAGGGTGCATGCGGCCATCTGAGACGCACACTGCAATTTGACTATCCGCCTCTAGCGCGTCGACTAATGTCGACACCATGTCGCGCGGGAAAAAGGGCGTATCGCAGGCAAAACTTGCCAGCCAATTGCTCTGGGGCTGATGTTCCTGCATCCAGCAAAGCGCGGCGTGGATACCCGCCATAGGGCCGGGAAAATCCCGATATTCGTCTGGGACCACTGCCAAGCGTGTGCGAGCAAAGCGCAGTGCATTGCCGTTGGCGCTCAGCAGTAAGTCGCTAACCTGAGGTTGTGCACGCTCAATGCTGCGGCTAAGCAGGGTTTTATCCCGCAGGGGGAGTAAGCACTTGTCGCCTCCGCCCATGCGTCTTGCCCGGCCTCCGGCCAGTAAAACGCCGGTCGGTAGAATGTTTGCGCTCATGAGACCTCTAGTGTGGATAAGTGCGCCAAGCAGTATACGGGGAACTTATTATTGAGTGTAGCCTTGAACGTGACTTTTTACCTGTGCGGCACTCCACAGGTGGGTAAGTCCAACCAGTGCGCTGCTACGTATCTTTCAATAGCGATCGTTTACGCCGGTAGTGTGTAACCTTACCGTATAATAGAACAGATAAGTGAATAGTTGAGGTAACTATGAGTCATATGTTTGAAGCCAAGCGCCGGGAGTACACACAAGGTGGTTTGCGCCGCACAGGACTGACTGCGTGTCCGTTTGAGCTATTTGCTCGCTGGTTTGATCAAACCGAAGCGGCGGAATTGGTTGATCCCACCGCTATGGTACTGGCGACCGCCGATGCTATGGGGCAGCCGTCGCAGCGTATTGTTTTGCTCAAGCATCTAGATAAAGACGGTTTTGTGTTTTACACCAATCAGGCCAGCCGCAAGGGACGCGAACTGCGTGAGAACCCCAAAGCCAGTTTGTTATTCCCTTGGCATGCGCTGGATCGTCAAGTAAAAGTGGCGGGTAGAGTTGAGTCGGTGAGTCAGCAAATGGCCGCCGACTATTTTGCCTCGCGGCCCCGGCAGAGCCAGTTAGCAGCATGGTCCTCGGCCCAAAGTGAGGTGATAGACTCACGCCAAGTTTTGCTCGACACCTATGAGCGAATGGAAAAAGAATTCGACCAGGTTCAGATTCCCATGCCAGAAAGCTGGGGTGGGTACCGCGTCATTCCTGAGCGCATAGAGTTCTGGCAAGGTGGAGCCTATCGACTACACGATTGTTTCTGCTATATCCGCAGCGATGAGGGCTGGAGCGTTGAGCGACTAGCCCCTTAGTTTGACGTCAGCGTTACGCCGCTTCACTCATGGAGATAATATGCAAGCAATAGCTTATGCTGGCCCAGCAGCCACCGACTTGTACTTGGAGGAGGTGCGCATTCCCGAGCCCGCGGCCGACGAGGTGTTAATCAAAGTAGCGGCAGCAGGGGTCAATCGCCCCGACATTCTACAGCGACAAGGCTTGTATCCACCGCCTCAGGGAGCGTCCGAGCGTTTGGGGTTGGAGGTTGCCGGTGAAATCGTCGCGTGTGGCCGTGGAGGTAGTCACTGGCAGCCAGGGCAGCAGGTGTGTGCACTGGTCAATGGCGGCGGCTACGCTCAATATTGTGTGGCTAAAGCCGCTCAAACACTGCCGGTGCCCGAGGGAATGAGTATTCTCAGCGCCGCTGCCTTACCGGAGACTTTTTTTACCGTTTGGCACAACTTATTTCAGCGCGCGCAGTTGCGCCGTGGCGAGCGGGTTTTAATTCATGGAGGTAGCGGTGGTATTGGCACAACGGCGGTGCAAATGGCTACCGCAATGGGAGCACAAGTGATTACCACGGCGGGTAGTGACGCGAAATGCGACTTGTTGCGTACACTGGGTGCTCAGACCGCAGTGAACTATCGGCGTCAGGATTTCGTCGAAATAACCCGCAACTTGGGCGGCGCCAACGTTATTCTAGATATGCTGGGGGGCGATCATATTGCGCGCAATATTAAAGCGGCGGCGGCCGATGGCCGCATTGTGAATATCGCCTACTTAAAGGGCGCGGTGGTGGAGGTTAATTTTACCCCGGTTATGCTGAAACGTTTGACGCTTACCGGCTCGACGTTGCGCGCGCAAACTGACCGGGCAAAACAAGATATTGCGCAACAACTGCAGGAGCATATTTGGCCGTTATTAGCCGATGGCCTTATCGCCCCGGTTATCCATAAACATTTTAAGCTCGGCGAAGCTGCCCACGCACACAGAGTGATGGAGTCTCGCGAGCATATTGGTAAGTTGGTATTGGTAAATGACGACTGAGACAAACCCTCCTGTGCACAATAAACCTCTGTCCGGTATACGCGTGATTGAGTTCGGCCAGCTGATTGCCGGCCCTTTTGCCGGCTCTCTATTGGCGTACTTCGGCGCGGAGGTGATTAAGATCGAGCCGCCGGGCAAAGGTGACCCTATTCGCGGCTGGCGCGCGGTGGAAAATGGTACTTCGTTTTGGTGGCATTCCATTGGGCGCAATAAAAAAAGTGTGAGTTTAGATTTGCGCACCGAAGCGGGGGCCAAAATTGCCAGGCGTTTAGCAGGCACCGCCGACGTGGTGATTGAAAATTTCCGCCCCGGTGTTATGGAATCCTGGGGCCTGGGGCCAGAGTCGTTAAAAGTGGATAACCCCGATCTTGTCTACGCGCGTATTTCCGGTTATGGCCAAACTGGCCCCTACGCTAATAAGCCCGGCTTTGCTTCTGTATGTGAAGGTATGAGCGGGCTGCGCTATGTCAACGGGCATCCGGGCCAGGCACCAGTGAGGCCTAATTTGAGCATCGGTGATTCCATCGCCGGATTGCACGCAGCCTTTGGCATTGTAATGGCGTTGCTTGGGCGTGAGCGTAAACTCTGTCAGGGGCAGGTGGTCGATGTCGCGCTCTACGAGTCCATTTTCAACCTGATGGAAGCGGTGGTGCCCGAGTACTCGGGTGCCGGAATTGTGCGCGAGCCCTCGGGCACAACCGTGACCGGCATTGTGCCCACCAACACCTATTTGTGCCGCGACGGTAAATACATTGTCATTGGCGGCAATGGCGACTCTATTTTTAAACGATTAATGTGTGCCATTGACCGGGAAGATATGGCCAATGATCCGGCGCTCGCCGACAATGCCGGCCGAGTAGCGCAAGAGCCGTATATCGATTCTGTACTGGCCGATTGGTGTCAAAGCATCGATAGTCTGGCGGCCGTCGCGCAATTAGAGGCGGCTCGGGTACCGGCGGGGCCGATATACAATGTGGCCGATATGTTTGCCGACGAACACTATCAGGCGCGGTCTATGTTCGAGCGGGTGGAAATCGATGGCAAGCCGTTAGATATTCCCGCCATGGCTCCCAAGCTTGAGCAAACCCCCGGCGAAACACTCTGGAGTGGGCCCAGAGTGGGGGAGCATACCCAATCGGTGCTTACCGAGACTTTGGGGTTGTCGGAATCTGAGCTCAATGATTTACGCGGGCAACATATTATCGATTAAGTCGTGTGCACAAATTCCCAGGGCCAAAATTGCTGGTGAAAGAGGCGCACCAGAGCTACAGTGTAGCTTGTAGAAGCGGTTGTTATAGAATAAATATAAACAAATCAACAGCTTACTTTTTATTTGAAAGCTAATACCTGAGACTCTTAATGGGGGCTGCTAGGTTACTAACAGTTAGATCTATGAATAATAACTTCTTGTATAGATATCACCCACTATAACGGCCAAGGATTTTTTTTCGCCAGAGCTTGACAACGTTGTCCATAAAGTAGTTATATTAACTATCACCTAAGAATATATTTTATGAAAGTTAGTAACAACGGTTAATCGAAAAAGGTGACGGAGCGAGGGGTTGTCCTGAAGTAGGGGCAAGCAAAGGTTTTAATAAAGAATAAAAGGAAGGGGCAATAATATGCAATTTCATAAGAAGTTACTCAGTCTGGCAGTGTGCGCAGCAACAGCGGGGGTAGTGCTGCCTGCATACGGGCAAGACGAGGCGGCCGAATCGGAAGACCTAATAGAAGAGGTTGTGGTTCGGGGTATTCGGGTCAGTATTGAAAATGCGCAACAGCGCAAACGTTTTGCTGATACCGTCAAAGATGTCATCACCGCTACGGATATTGGTGCTTTACCAGACAAGTCGGTGACTGAGGCCCTACAGCGTGTGCCGGGCGTGACAATTGAACGCTTTGCCTCTTCCGATGACCCCAAACACTACGCCGATGAGGGGACAGGCGTGCTGGTACGCGGTTTGGATCGCGTTCGCTCAGAGGTTAACGGTCGCGATGCATTCAGTGCGAACCCCTATGGCGGTTTAAATTACGAAGACTTTCCGGCCGAATTATTGTCAGCGGTGGAGGTGGTAAAGAACCAAACAGCTGACCTTATCTCTGGTGGTATTGCCGGTACGGTAAATTTGATTTCACGTAAGCCTTTCGATTCCGAAGAGCAGATGATTTCATTTAACGCTAAAGTTAATTACGGTGATTTTCGCGAAGAGGCGACGCCGTCTTTCTCAGCACTTTTTTCCGATACCTGGGAAACAGAGGCCGGTAAATTTGGCTTTCTGTTGGCTGGCTCTTTTTCCGAGTATCAAACCCGTGGTGATGGTATTGGTTTAGGTAATTTTCATTCCCGAGGAATCGATGATACCCCGCCGGCCAGTTGGGATCACTGGGGTGGTATGGTATCCGAGCCGGGTAAGGTAGCCGGTTGGTGGGACAGCCCGTGCATGGATTGGAATGGTAATAACGCTTGGACGTGGTTTCCTGAATGTTCTGGCCCGACCGCAAATCTAATCACCGAAGACGAAGCGCATCAATCCCCTTACGATGGTCCAGGCTTGGAAGGACAGCCTGAGGGCACAACTTGGTATGCCCCAGCGCAATATCACATTAGCACCGCTCAAAATGATCGTGAGCGCACAGGTATTACTACCTCGTTACAGTGGGCAAATACCGATGAAACAATAGTTGCTACCTTAGAGCATATTAATTCTGAGGCAACTCTAGAGTGGGATGAACGGCGGATTAGCCAAGCCGCTCAAGGTTTTAAATCTTGGATGGGGCGCAGCCATAACTGGGAAGGGGACCCTGAAAACGGTCACCCACTTACTATCGATGATGAAGGGTTTTTAACCTCCGGTATTGGTCTTGGGGTCGAGCCCGAAGTCCCTTTGATGTATATCACGCGCTGGAACTATCAGGAAAATACGGTTGAGGATACCTCATTCAATTTGGCTTTAACCCCGAATGATCGATTGTCAATTGAGCTTGATTACCAGC
The DNA here is from genome assembly GCF_030548285.1 of Gilvimarinus sp. 1_MG-2023. Taxonomy (NCBI): domain Bacteria; kingdom Pseudomonadati; phylum Pseudomonadota; class Gammaproteobacteria; order Cellvibrionales; family Cellvibrionaceae; genus Gilvimarinus; species Gilvimarinus sp. 1_MG-2023. The sequence continues at coordinate 109,590 of NZ_JAUOSC010000006.1, read as the reverse complement.
ACATTGAATCGGAGCAATTAGTTCACAACTACAGTTTGTCTGCACGTACAGCCGGCAGCGTGGTAAATCAGTTGCTGCCTTTTTACTTGGATCTGCGATCTGACCTCCCAACCATTGAATATTTAAACGACGATCTGGATCTGTATGGTTGGATCGAAGAGGGCGTACACCCCGCCGTATTTATGGGGTCGGGCATGCAGCAAGAAGAGCTTAATACGGCGGAATCAGATAGCTTTAAAGTTGACGCCACTTATGAGTTTGATGGTGTGTTCTCTGCAATTAAAGCCGGTGCGTATTATTCCGATAAGGAGTTAGTGGTGCGCAATACCGAATACTCGGCATGGCAGCCTATCTCAACCCCTTGGGTGGCCGAGCAACGTGTAGAGTCGGCATCCGCACTGCGCCCCGACTTGTATGATCAGATAGATCTTTCGGATTATTATCACGGCGATGTGTTGCAAGGCGATGTGCAATCGTTCTTATTCCCTGATTTAGACTTGGTGAAAAACTACGCCAATACACTGCGCAATGCATGCGACGAGGGTTGGTCAACTCAGGGCGACGAGGCGGGTAATGCGGCCGATGGTAGTGGCGGTTGCGCTCTACCTTATTCAGATATGGAAGGTCGTATAGATGGCGCATTTGCGGCGCATGATATCAGTAAGGCAAAGGAAGAGCGTGCCGAATTCTATCTGCGCGGTGATTTCGATTTTGACAGCGTCGGTATTCCGTTGAAGGGTAATTTGGGTCTGCGTTATGTCAGTTATCAATTGGAATCCACCGGTTATCTGGTGCTACCAGACAGCGCCAGTCGCGGCAGTGCTCAAACGGCTGAGTATCTAGAGGATGAATACAAATCGATTTATGATTTGGCCAATGGTGAGTCTATGCAGAGCACCGTTGAGGGTACTGACTACGATACATTGTTGCCAAGTTTGAACTTAAGTTATGGTCTTACCGAAGACATCGTGATTCGCTTTGGTGCCTCTAAAGGTCTGTACTTTCCAAGCCTCGTGGATACTCGTAACCGTGCAATTGTCGAGTTAACAGTTGACCCCTATTTGCAAGATGAGTCTCTACCGCAAGACAGCGAAACCAATCCGGTGCTTGGCATTGATAGTGTCGCGCTCAACGCCGATGCGAGTAACCCGTACCTGGAGCCGGAAGAATCCATTAACTTGGATTTGACCACAGAATGGTATTTTGCACCTGCGGGCTCATTGACAGTTGGGGTCTTTCATAAAGAGTTAGATAATATTATTCGCAGCCGTCAGTTTGATATGAATATTGAACACGCTGGAACACTTCATGCGGTGTCGGCTTACGGTCCTGCCAATACAGGCTCGGGTAATATCCGCGGTGTGGAATTTTCTTACTCACAATTTTATGATTTCCTGCCGGGTGTGCTAAGCGGTTTGGGGCTGCAGTTTAACTATACCTATATTGATCAAGAGGGTTTAGAAGATCCAACCAGCGCACCGCCACAAAGCAGTCGTTTTGATGCAGGAGGCACCCCTGAAGATGCAGCCACGGTTGATGAACGCAATACATTCCGTGTTTTCAGTGGGCTGCCATTACAAGGTTACTCCGATGAAAATTTAAATATTGTCGGTATGTATGAGTATGAAGATATATCTTTTAGATTGGCCTACACATGGCGCTCTGAGTATCTGTTAACGACTCGCGAATCGGAAGATTTTGCGCCGGTATACACAGAGGACTCTGGCATGATGGATGCCAGCTTGTACTATACAATTAACGACAATATCAAAGTGGGTATTGAAGGCAGTAACTTGTTAGGAGAAGAGACCAAAACACAATACCAATTCAATCAGCAAGGAGATAGAACTCAAGCCCTTAGTTTTACCACCGATCGTCGCTATGCACTGAGTGTCCGCGCGACTTTCTAAACCGTTTATATGTGGTAAATGGACCTCAAAACGCGCAGCATATGCTGCGCGTTTTTTATTGTCGGCAGGTTAATGTATGCTCGTAATCAGGTGGTGGTTGACGAGTTTGAGGTAAAGTGGTTATGCAAAACAAAAAAATTGCGATCGTGGGCGGTGGCACGGCCGGCTGGTTGGCGGCAAACCATATGGGGCTAGAGCTTGGCACCCGAGAGGGCGTCAGTATTACGGTGATCGAATCTCCCGATATACCCACTATCGGTGTCGGCGAGGGAACTGTCGCTGTGATTCGCAATAGCCTTGAGAAGCTGGGCATTAGTGAAGCGCAATTATTATTGCGCTGCCAAACGACGTTAAAGATGGGGATTAAGTTCGTGGATTGGCTGGCGCCCAAATCAGAGCGCACCGATAACTTTTTTTATCACCCCTTTGACCCACCGTACCCTGCCGGGGTCGATGCCACCGATTACTGGCTTGATAAAGGCAAAACTGGATTTTCACAATTAACCAAGTCCTACCGACTGGCTGAAAAGAACTTAAGCCCCAAGTTAAGGGGGGCAAAACCCTACCGGGGTGAGGTAGGTTATGCCTATCACTTTGATGCGAGAAAATTTGCCGAATTGTTGGCCGAGAATGCCAGAAAACGATTCGGTATTCACTACCAACAGCAAACTGTTACCTCGGCCAACTTGGATGAGAAAGGCTATATTCAATCGCTTAATTATGCCGATGGAAATTGTGAAAGTTTTGATTTTTACGTCGACTGCAGTGGCTTTTCATCGCTCATTCTCGGCCAAACTCTGGAAGTGCCCTGGGTGGATAAAAGCGAGCAAATATTGCCGGACCAAGCGCTTGCCCTGCAAGTGCCTACCGCACCCGAGGCGGATCTCGCTCCATACACGACTGCCACAGCACACAGCGCAGGCTGGATTTGGGATATACCACTCACCACAAGGCGCGGAACTGGGTTTGTTTATTCCTCGTCGCATATGACTGAGCAGCAAGCCGTCGCAGATTTTGCTCGCTATCACGGTGAAGACTTTAACGAAAATTACCTGCGAAAAATTCCGATGAAAACCGGTTACCGTCGATCTTTTTGGCAAAAAAATTGTGTGGCGCTAGGGTTGGCGCAAGGCTTCGTCGAGCCATTGGAAGCAACGTCTATAGTGATTACCGATTACTGCGCCGCCCTGATCGCGCGATTGTTGCCAGAGCGGCAAGAAGACATGCCAGCACGCTCACAACAAGTTAATCGGCGAGTGGAGTACATTTGGGAGCGCGTGATTGACTTTATCCAGCTGCACTATTGCATTTCAGATCGCAGAGACAGCAACTTTTGGCGAGACTGCACCGACCGGGCGGTCATGTCGGATGTCTTGCAAGAAAGATTGGCGTTGTGGGAAACCTATACCCCAATGCTGTATGACTTTTCGGCTGATATCGAATTTTTTCAACGCGAAAGCTATCTTTGCATACTTTATGGCATGGAATATTCTACACGCCCAGTGGGGCGTCTCAGTGACTACGATGTCTTCGTGGAGTCTAAAATAAGGGAGCATGCCCACACGGTCGATCAACTGGAGCGCTCATTAATTGGTCAGCGTCAATGGCTTAATGAGCTATATGCATACGCCGCTCATGCCCAAAAAACATCGTAACGCGTTAGAATAGAGTGTGGCCCACAGGACTCATCCGAGGGCCTTAACGCAAGAGTACAGTTATCGTGCAGATTAGTCCCGGCCTATACCGCCATTATAAAGGCGGTGAGTATTTTGTTTACCGCATTGCCACCCACAGTGAGACGAATGAGAGCTTAGTTGTTTATCGCTGCTTGTATGGAGACTTCTCTTGGTGGGTGCGCCCACTTACGATGTTTACCGAGTCGGTTACGCTGGAGGCTGGCCAGCAGCCGCGTTTTGCTTTTGTCTGCCCGATGAGTGTGAACGAGGCCGAGCGCCGTGCCTCAGGTGAAAGCCTTGAGGTACAGGCGTCGGCGGAGGATGCGCGCTTTATGGCGGAGGCCATCAAGCTTGCCGAACGCGCCTCGGATAACGACGAAGTGCCCGTGGGAGCGGTGGTGGTTCAAGATGGCCAAATTGTCGGGCGCGGGTATAACCGGCCTATTGGCGGTTGCGATCCGACCGCCCACGCCGAAATGATGGCGCTGCGCGAGGCGGCCCGCCATCTGCAAAATTATCGCCTCAATGATTGCACTTTATATGTCACTTTAGAGCCCTGCACCATGTGTGTGGGCGCGATGGTGCACTCACGTATTGGCCGGCTTGTATTCGGTGCCAATGAACCTAAAGCCGGTGTGGTACAAAGCCAGGCGCAACTGCTGGAGGCGCCGCATTTTAACCATCAGATTTGTGTCACCCCAGGGGTAGAACGCGCGGCTTGTCAGGCTCAGTTGCAAGGCTTTTTTAAACGCCGCCGAGCTGAAAAAAAGCGCGACGGCGCAGATAAACTCGATTAAAGGTTCGGGCTAATACTTTCTTGATGCGGCTCCCCCACATCATTAATAGGGGCAGCACCTATACGGCTGATCGTACGCGCCGGGGGCACACCCACCGGGTTACAGTTTTTGAGCGTCACCCGGCCTTGCAAGACATTACCTTTGGAGTATTCCGAAAAGTGGCAGGTATTGGTTTTGGGGTCGTAGTTTTCCACCCATAAATGGTCGTCTTTCCAGGTGGTGGCGATATGCTGCTGGCCATCGGGCACTTTAATCGTCATCACTCCGCCGTAACGCTTTACAAAGAGTTGTTCAAAGTGAAAATAATAGGCGGCCCAGCCACCGATAAAAATCACAAGTGCACCAATAATCGCGCTGCGCCAGAAGTTGTTTTTGCCCAGAAAAATAAGTACCAGCATCGCTAAAGTAATCACGACACCCCAGTAGAGGTAGGTAACCATAGGTAGATCCTTTGCAAAAGAATGAGTGTTGCGTGCGAGCCTAGAGGTTGTCGGTTTGGTTTTACAAAACGGACATAGGCATTAAAGCGGAATCATCAGGTTCTTCCGGCAACTCGGGGGTGTCTATATTATCGGAACCTGCGGCCATGGCTAGGCGACGCTGTTCTTGTTGGTCGTGCCAGGCAATGATGTCGCGATATTTGAAAATATTATTAGCGTACTTTACAGGTTCCCAGCCCCGGGCGTAACCATATTTTAGGCCGCTGTAATATTTGCGTTTGGCCAGTTTGGGCAAGTGCTTTTGTACATCTTCCCATAGGTCAGGGTTGTCCCCCAGGTGCTGAGTAAGGCGACGGGCATCTTCTAAATGGCCCATACCTACGTTGTAAGCGGCTAGTGCCAGCAATGTGCGATCAGGCTCACTGATACGGGCGGGAATGCGCTCGTAAAGTGATTTTAAATAACGGGCACCGCCGCGAATACTCTGCTCTGGGTCAAGTCGGTTTTTAATTCCCAGCTCGCGCGCTGTAGTCAGAGTCAGCATCATTAAACCGCGCACCCCGGTGTGCGAACGAGCTGATGGGTCCCAGTGGGATTCTTGATAGCTCATGGCCGCCAGCAATTGCCAGCTTAGCCCAGTTTCTTCAGCCACTGCCTGCATGGTGTCTTGCCACTGCGGCAGGCGACTTTCCAAACGATGGGTAAAGAGTAAGGCGCCACTGGTGCTGACCCGATCGGTGGTGTCAAAGTATTCATAAGCAAGTGCTTCGAGTTGGTCGTTCTCCTCCAGCATTTGCAAATAAGCTTGAGCTTGGTCGAGCAGTGAGCGATCCGCTTGGCGAGTAAAAGCCCACCCCAGTTGCTCTGCCTCGCCGAGTTCAAAAGCTAGCTGTGCTTTGGGAAAAGTCTGGGCATTAATAGCGTAGGCGTTAGAGTCGACAATGGCGTAATCGATTTCACCCCGGTGCACCATCTCCAATAAGTCGATCATCTCCAGGCTGCTTTGCTCGCGCCAACTAAGCTCGGGATATTCTGCCTGTAGCTCGCGCAGTCGCTCCACATGGGAGGAGCCTCCGATCACCAATAAGTCGCCATCTAAATCGGCGATGGATTTAGGTTTGGGAGCTCCACGGCGGTAGATCAATTGTTGTGTGACTTCGAGGTAGGGCTGGGTAAATAGCACTTTGCGAGCGCGTTGAGGGGTAATGCTGAGCCCGGCGGCGGCTAAATTCGCTTGGCCGGCTTCTATACGGCGCAACATGTTGGCGAGGCTCGCCTCGTCGAGGAGCTCGAGCTCAACGCCAAGGTAGTCCGCAAAGCCTTGCAGCAACGCGTACTCAAAGCCGGTTTTACCGTGGGGCCCCTCGTAATAAGTGGTGGGCCCATTGCGCGATAATACCTTGAGCGTACCGGTCTGTAATACTTGCTCCAGCACTGTGGGCGGGCGACTGGCGCCAAGCATGGAGCAAAGCATGATCAGTAGAGTGCTAAATAAAAGCCGACGCGCTCTTATGTGCGCGGGGTTAAGCCGCGCGGGAAGAGTATCAATATAATGTCTAACGGCAGCTAACAGCATGCAAAACAGCCTTCCGGGCATTACCGGCCAAGTGATCAGGGCTCTGACAACGTCAGAACCATATCATTCCAAGGTAACAATGCGCTTAGTGTGCAAAATTTGCGCAATTCTACCCATTATGAGTGTGATGTACCAGCTTGAATCGGGCTCACTTTTCTAGTAGGGCTGTTTAAATTTTAGTCGAAAGTAGCGTCTGCGTCTTAAATCAAATGGCAGTAAGCAACTCCATATTAAACAGGTTTTGGTTATGGCAGGCCTGATCGCGCTGGTAAGAGGGGAAAAAGGTTAGGTATTTAATGGGTGAAAGCTGCCAATGTTGATCAATTCAAGTACAATGTCGGCCCTCTCAAGGCTGCCCCCCCAGCTTGAGCCGACAACGGACTGACGTTGGCAACGGATGTTAATTAGGGCAGCACTATGTGTACACAACACCACCTGCAAGCTTGAGGTTGCTACTCACTATGCAAATACTGCCCGGTGCACCCGCACTTTCACCTTTTCGTACTCAAAAATTGCTCACCAGCCTGCAAAGCGTTGCGCCCGGTGTGACAGGCGTTGCCGCTGAGTTTACCCATTTTGCCGATTTGGCAGCCCCGCTCAGCGATACCGAGCTAGAGGTGCTGGGTCAACTGTTAGCTTACGGCCCGCGTATGGATGAGGTGTCCCACAGCGGTGAATTATTCTTAGTAGTGCCGCGCTTCGGCACGATTTCGCCTTGGTCATCCAAAGCCACCGATATTGCCCATAACAGCGGCTTGATGAGCGTTAATCGCCTCGAGCGCGGTGTCAGTTATCACCTGCAGGGCAGCATTGAAAGTTCACAGCGAGCTGCGGTGATTGCATTGCTGCACGACCGAATGGTCGAGACGGTGCTGACCGACTCGGCACTGGCCAGCGGCTTGTTCGATCACGCAGAGCCTGCCGAGCAAACTCGGGTGGATATCTTGGCGGGCGGTCGCGATGCGCTTGCCGCTGCCAACCGCGAGCTGGGCTTAGCCTTAGCCGATGATGAAATTGACTATCTGGTGGAAAACTTCCAAAAGCTGGGGCGCAACCCCGTGGATGTGGAGCTGATGATGTTTGCTCAGGCCAACTCTGAGCACTGTCGGCATAAAATCTTTAATGCCAGCTGGACCTTGGATGGCGAAGAGCAGCCGCGCAGCTTGTTTAAAATGATCAAAAATACCTTTGAGTGCGGTGGCGAAGGCGTTGTGTCGGCTTATGCCGATAACGCGGCGGTGGTTACCGGACCCGAAGCGGGGCGCTTTTACCCCGACCCCGACAGCGGTGAATACCGTTACAGCACAGAAAATATCAACTTGTTGATGAAGGTAGAGACCCACAATCACCCCACAGCCATTTCTCCTTTTGCCGGCGCCGGTACCGGTGCCGGTGGTGAAATTCGCGATGAAGGTGCGGTGGGACGCGGTTCTAAGCCAAAGGTAGGTCTTAATGGGTTTACCGTCTCTAACCTTAATATCCCTTCATTTATTCAGCCCTGGGAGCAGGATTACGGCAAACCGGACCGCATTGTCAGTGCGCTGGATATTATGCTTGAAGGCCCCATTGGCGGCGCCGCATTTAACAATGAATTTGGTCGCCCCAATATCTGCGGTTACTTCCGCACCTTTGAAGAAGATTATGACGGCGAGCGCCGCGGCTATCATAAGCCGATTATGCTGGCCGGTGGTTACGGCAATATTCGCAGTGAGCACGTAGACAAACCCCCATTTGAGCCCGGCTGCAAGCTGGTCGTGTTGGGCGGCCCGGCCATGTTGATTGGTTTGGGCGGCGGCGCCGCCTCGTCCATGGACTCGGGCAGCTCGTCAGAGGACCTGGATTTCGCCTCGGTGCAACGCCAGAACCCGGAAATCGAGCGTCGCAGTCAGGAAGTTATCGACCGTTGTTGGCAGCTGGGTGAACAAAACCCCATTGCCTTTATTCACGATGTGGGTGCCGGTGGTTTGTCCAACGCCTTCCCAGAGCTGGTCAAAGACGGTGGTTGCGGTGGTCGATTTGAGCTGCGCGACGTACCTAACGATGAGCCGAGCATGAGCCCGCTGGCGATTTGGTGTAACGAGTCGCAAGAGCGCTATGTGTTGGCGATTGCCCCTGAGAACCTAGCCCGCTTCGAGGCCATGTGCGCCCGCGAGCGCGCGCCTTATGCGGTGGTAGGTGAAAGTACCAGCGAGCAACATCTACTGGTCAACGACAAACACTTCGACGCCAAGCCGGTCGATTTGCCGATGTCACTGCTGTTCGGCAAGCCACCTAAAATGCACCGCGAGGCCGAGCGTTACAATCCGGCCACCGAAGCGTTTAATACCGCCGATATCAATATTAATGATGCGGCCGAGCGTGTACTGAAACATCCGACAGTGGCAAGCAAGAGCTTTTTGATCACCATCGGCGACCGCTCGGTTACCGGTCAAGTAGTGCGTGATCAAATGGTTGGTCCTTGGCAAATACCGGTAGCCGACTGCGCCATTACCACCGTGAGTTACGACACCAATCTCGGTGAGGCCATGAGTATCGGTGAGCGAACTCCCACCGCATTGCTCAATGCACCGGCATCAGGTCGCATGGCGATCGGTGAAGCGCTCACCAATATTGCCTGCGCTCCGATTGCGGATATTAAAGACATTAAACTGTCGGCCAACTGGATGTGTGCGGCCGGCCACAAAGGCGAAGATGAAAAGCTGTATCGCACGGTAGAAGCCGTGGGTATGGAGCTTTGTCCCGCTCTGGGTCTAACCATTCCGGTGGGCAAAGACTCCATGTCAATGCGCACCGCTTGGCAAGACGAAGGTACGGATAAAGCCGTGACGGCGCCTTTGTCGCTGATTATCTCGGCCTTTACCCCTGTGTCCGATGTGCGCAAAGCGGTGACGCCGCAGTTGCGCACCGATCAGGGTGAAACTGAACTGTTATTGATTGACCTGGGCGCCGGACAAAACCGTTTGGGCGGCTCGATATTGGCGCAAACCTACAATCAGCTGGGTGAAGATCCGGCCGATGTCGATGACGCCGAGCGATTAAAGGGCTTCTTTGAGGCGATGCAAAAAGCATTGGCGGACGAGCTAGTCATTGCCTACCACGACCGTTCCGATGGCGGCTTGTTGGCTACTCTGGCAGAAATGATGTTTGCCGGGCACTGTGGGCTCGATGCTAACCTCGATGGTTTGGGGGAATGCCCACTGGCAGCGTTGTTTAACGAAGAGCTGGGCGCGGTTCTGCAAGTGGCTAAGGCCAATACCGACAAGGTTAAAGCCCTGCTGGCCGATGCCGGGTTGGCGCAGTGCACACATTCTATTGGCTCGTTAAACGACGATGATTGGCTGCGAATTGCCCACAATGGCGAACAAGTTATTGATCAATCGCGGGTGATTTTGCAAAGCCTGTGGAGCGAAACCAGCTACCAACTGCAATCGCTGCGCGATAACCCAGACTGCGCGCGCCAAGAGTTTGAAAGCATTATGGCGGCCGACCCGGGTTTATCGGCCAAGCTTACCTACGATATTAACCAAGATGTCGCCGCACCTTATATCAACACCGGTGAGCGCCCGCGCTTAGCCGTACTGCGCGAGCAAGGTGTGAATGGCCATGTGGAAATGGCAGCGGCTTTTGATCGCGCCGGTTTTAATGCAGTCGATGTGCACATGAGCGACTTGTTGGCCGGTCGCGTTAGCTTAGAAACCTTTAAAGGGTTGGTCGCCTGTGGTGGCTTCTCCTACGGTGATGTTCTCGGCGCCGGTGAAGGCTGGGCCAAAACGGTACTGTTTAATAATCAGGTGCGCGATCAGTTCCAGCAGTTCTTCCACCGCGACGATACCTTCAGCTTGGGTGTTTGCAACGGTTGTCAGATGATGTCCAACCTCAAGGGGCTGATTCCCGGCGCCGACCACTGGCCGCGTTTTGTACGCAATTTGTCAGAACAATTTGAAGCGCGCGTATCACTGGTGAAAATCGAGCAGTCACCCTCGGTGTTGTTTAGCGGTATGGCCGGTTCCCACTTACCAGTGGCTGTTGCCCACGGTGAAGGTCGCGCTGAGTTTGCCGATAATGCAGCCATGAGCGGGTGTGATACCAGCGGCAAAGTAGCCATGCGTTACCTGGACAACAGCCTGGCGGTCACCGAGCAATATCCGGCTAACCCTAACGGTTCGCCTTTGGGGATAACCAGTGTGACCAGCGACGATGGTCGCGCCACCATTATGATGCCGCACCCTGAGCGGGTCTTCCGTGCGGTGACCAACTCCTGGCGCCCAGACGACTGGCAAGAAGACGGCGCCTGGCTGCGTTTATTCCGCAACGCGCGGGTATTTGTCGATTAGTCGTGTCGCAAGCATAAAAAAAACGGGCCCAGGCGGCCCGTTTTTTTTGGTCATATTTCCGCAGCTCTCAAGGTTGCACTAATCTCTCCGGTTTTCTCTGAGTGGCCCCTCAGCCTGCAATTTTTCGCGCTTTTCGACTTAGCGCATGGCGCCTTCCTGAACCATACTGACTCTGATGGGCTTGGCCTTAATGGATATAGGTTCAGGCTATTAGGCTGGTTGGTAATTAAAATTTAATTAATGGCTGCCACAGTTTTATAGTTTATCCAATGACTGAATAAACCCCCAATTGGAATTAGGAGAAAAATGATGAGTGCAACCAACGCCCCGGGCCAAGGTGGATGCCCCGTAATGCACGGCTCACGGACCAAACTTTCAAGCGAGCGTATCGGCAATGATCACTGGTGGCCGAATCAGCTGAACCTGAATATCCTGCATCAAAACCACCCGGCGGCCAATCCGCTGGGGGAGTCTTTTGATTACGCTAAAGCGTTTAGCGAGCTGGATTTACCCGCCGTTAAAGCCGATATCGAAGCGCTGTTAAAAGATTCGCAAGATTGGTGGCCGGCCGATTACGGTCACTATGGCCCCTTTATGATTCGTATGGCCTGGCACAGTGCGGGCACCTACCGTATGGGCGATGGCCGCGGCGGCGCGCGCACGGGTACCCAGCGCTTTGCCCCTCTCAACAGCTGGCCCGATAACGGCAACCTGGATAAGGCGCGCCGTTTGTTGTGGCCCATCAAGAAAAAATATGGCAACCAGCTTTCTTGGGCTGACTTAATTATTTTAACCGGTAATGTCGCGCTGGAGTCTATGGGCTTTGAAACCTTCGGCTTTGCCGGTGGCCGGGAAGACGTGTATCAGCCCGAAGAGGACATCTACTGGGGCGCCGAAAAAGAGTGGCTGGCCACCAGCGATAAAGAAGGCAGCCGCTACAGTGGCGAGCGCAATTTGGAAAATCCACTGGCCGCCGTGCAAATGGGCCTGATTTATGTCAACCCAGAGGGGCCAGACGGCAATCCAGACCCTCTGGCATCGGCGCGCGATATTCGCGAAACCTTCAGCCGAATGGCGATGGACGATTACGAAACCGTTGCCCTAACCGCCGGCGGCCACACCTTCGGTAAAACTCACGGTGCGGGCGACGCCGCGCATGTTGGAACGGATCCAGAGGCCTCCCCCATGGAGCAAATGGGGCTCGGTTGGATTAGCACCCATGGCAGCGGTAAGGGGCGTGACACCATTACCAGTGGCCTGGAAGGCGCCTGGACGCCCACGCCCACACAGTGGGATATGAGCTACTTCGATGTGTTGTTCGGTTACGACTGGAAATTGGCAAAAAGCCCCGCCGGCGCGCATATCTGGGTGCCTGAAAATCTGGCCGAAAAAGACCATGCACCGGATGCCGAAGATACCAATAAGCGGGTCGGTATTATGATGTCCACGGCGGATATGGCGATGCGTGAAGACCCGGAGTATCGCAAAATCTCCGAGCACTTCCACCAAAACCCGGACGAATTTGCCGACGCCTTTGCCCGCGCCTGGTTCAAATTAACCCACCGCGATATGGGGCCAAAAGCGCGCTACCTTGGGCCCGAAGTGCCGGCGGAAGATTTAATTTGGCAAGACCCTGTTCCCGAGGTTGATTATGAGCCGGTGAATGATGCCGATGTGGCCGAACTGAAAAAACAAATATTGGCTTCAGGGTTGAGTGTTAGCGAGTTGGTGTACACCGCTTGGTCATCTGCCTCTACCTTCCGTAGCTCAGATATGCGCGGTGGTGCTAACGGTGCGCGAATTCGTCTGGCGCCGCAAAAAGATTGGGCCGTAAACCAGCCCGAGCAATTGGCAAACGTGCTTAATGTATTGGCGGGCATTCAGTCGAGCTTTAACTCCGGCTCTAAACAAGTGTCTATGGCTGACTTAATTGTTTTAGGTGGTGTGGCTGCGATTGAAAAAGCCGCAAGCGATGCCGGCCTTAGCGTGAATGTGCCCTTTAATCCGGGGCGGGTCGATACCACAGACGAGCTGACTGATGCCGAATCATTCCAACCGCTGGAGCCGGAGGCCGATGGCTTTCGCAACTACAGTCGCACCCGTTTCACCACATCGCCGGAAGAAATGCTGGTGGATAAAGCCCAGCTGCTGGGCTTGAGTGCGCCGGAAATGACAGCATTAGTGGGCGGTATGCGCGTACTGGGTGGCAATTATCAAGGCTCAGAGCACGGTGTATTTACCGATAATCCCGGAACCTTGAGTAACGACTTTTTCGTCAACCTGACCGACATCAATACCGAGTGGAAACCCACTGCCGAAGAAGGTATTTACCAAGGCCGGGATATGGCATCCGGCCAGGTTAAGTGGACGGGCACACGGGTCGACTTAGTGTTTGGCTCTAACTCAGTACTGCGCGCCTTAGCTGAGGTTTATGCGCAAGACGATGCCAAAGAGCGTTTTGCACAGGATTTTGTAAACGCCTGGGCAAAGGTGATGGACGCCGACCGGTTTGATCTGAACTAAAAGTTTTTGGCCACAAAGAAACAAAAAAAGCGCTCTTTTGAGCGCTTTTTTTGTGCTTGAATATAAGTGTTTCTTTGCTGTTAACGTACAGCTCTATGGTGGGGTTTAGCCTTATGACAATGATTAACGCATAGGTGATTCGGGCAAAATAATCATATAATGTCGTTATGACTGTAAACGCTATTGATAAACTGTTAAAGCCCAACTCCGTCGCCGTTATTGGCGCCTCTAATCGTGCCAACCGCCCGGGTAATGCGGTGATGCGCAATTTGTTGCAGGCCGCTTTTGCCGGGCCGATTATGCCGGTCAACCCTAAATACAAAGCGGTTAACGGTGTCTTGGCCTATGCCGCTATTGCCGATTTGCCGGTGGTACCCGATTTGGCGATTATCTGTACCCGGGCCGACCGGGTGCCCGCCATTATCGATGAGCTGGGCGAGCTCGGCTGTCGCAATGCGGTGGTGATAGCGGCCGGGCTGGCATCCCTCCCCAGCGACACTGACCTTGCCTGCGTGCAAGAGGTTATGCTCGAGCGGGCCCGCCACTGGCAAATGCGAATACTGGGCCCCAACAGTTTGGGCGTTATGGTGCCCGGCATAGGTTTAAATGCGAGCTATGCCCACACCGGAGCCGAGGTTGGCAAAATTGCCTTTGTCAGCCAGTCCTCGGCGGTGTGTACAACGATTCTGGATTGGGCACAAAAGCGCAATATTGGTTTTTCTCATTTTATCGCTCTGGGTGATGCGGCGGATATCGATTTTGCTGAACTGATTGACTATCTCGGGTTGGATGGCAAAACGTCGGCTATCTTGCTCTATGTTGAAAATATACAAAGCGGCCGGCTATTTATGTCTGCCGCCCGCGCGGCGTCCACCAATAAACCTTTGCTTGTGATTAAAACCGGGCACTCGCTCGAGAGCCTGGAGTCGACGGTGAATTTGACTCGCGAACAAATTGGGGCCGACGCCGTTTACGATGCGGCTTTCAAACGCGCCGGTATGTTGCGGGTGGGCGAGCTGCGCGAGTTATTTGCTGCGGTGGAAACTTTGGCCCACGGCAAACCCATTCGCGGTGAACGCTTAACCGTGCTCACCAACGGCGTAGGCCCGGCATTAATGGCCGTCGATACCTTGCTCAGCAACGGCGGGCGGCTGGCACAATTAGGTGAAGCGACCATTGCGCGTTTACAAGCAGTGGTGCCTTTGGGAGGGCACAGTGTTAACCCGATTAATTTATTGGGCGATGCTGCGCCAGAGCTGTATCAAGATGCGCTGGACGTATTGCTAGAGGCGCCGGAGGTGGAAAATATTTTGGTTTTGCACTGTCCGTCGGCACTGGTTAGTGGCGAAACCTACGCCAGCAAAGTCATTCAAACGATTAAACGCAAAACCAAAAAAGTCCCCAATGTGTTGGTGGCGTGGATGGGCGAAAGCGCATCGGTGTCGGCGCGCGAGCGCTTCTCAAAAGCGGGTATTGCCTCATTCCGTACGCCCGAGGGTGCCGTGGGGGCATTTATGCATATGGTGCAATACCGTCGCAATCAGAAGTTGTTGATGGAAACGCCCGACTCCATCCCCGCCGACTTACAATACGATACCCTTGCGGCGCGCACGCTGGTTGCCAAAGTCTATCAAAGTGGTAGTAAGCAGTTATCACCCGAAGACTCGGTAGCACTGCTTGAGGCTTACGGTGTGCACACCGTACCGACCTCTACCGCCCATCGGGTAGAAGACCTGGCCGCCCAGGCGGAAATGCTCGGCTTTCCGGTCGCACTAAAAGTCATTTCGCCCGATATTATTCACAAGTCTGATGTGGGGGGCGTGGTGCTCAATCTGCACTCGGGCGAGGAGGTCGAGCGCACGGCGGCCAATATGCTGGAGCGAGTCGCGGCGACCTTGCCCAGCGCCAAGGTCGAAGGGTTTACCCTACAGCATATGGCGCGCCGCGCCGGTGCGCACGAAATTCGTATTGCGGTAAAAAATGACCCGGTATTTGGCCCGGTAATTTTACTGGGCGAAGGCGGCGCAGAACTGGATACTGAACGCCACAGCGTGGTGGCCCTACCGCCTCTGAACATGGCACTGTCGCGCTATTTGGTGATTCAGGCACTGGCCGAGGGCAAGTTGCGTGATACCAACTTACAGCAGCCGCTTGATCGCCACGCATTGAGTGTATTGCTCACTCAGGTTAATCAAATGGTGATTGACCACCCCGAGATACACGAGCTGGATATAAATCCGGCACTGGCGGCGGGGGGCGAGATGACCGTGGTTGATATCAGTGTACGTTTAGGCGACCCCAGCGCACGCAGCCTGGCCATTCGCCCTTACCCCAAACAGCTGGAAGAGTTGGTTACCCTTAAGTCGGGGCGTCAGGTTATTCTGCGACCCATCCGGCCTGAAGATGAAGCCACCCATAAAGAGTTTGACCGCAAGCTAACACCGGAGGATCGCTATAACCGTTATTTTGCCGAGCTGCCGAGCTTGGGGCATGAGCAATTGGCCCGCCAAACACAGATCGATTACGACCGGGAAATGGCGTTTATTGCCAGTGCAAACAATGCGCAGGGGGGCTTCGAAACCTTAGGCGTGGTTCGGGTACTTATGGACCCGGACAATATCGAAGGTGAATTTGCGGTTATTGTGCGCTCCGATACCAAAGGGCAGGGGCTGGGTAAAATTCTTTTGCAGAAAATGCTGCATTACTGTCGCGAATGTGGCGTTGCGCGTATTAGCGGTGAAACCATGCTGCAAAACCACGGCATGGCGGGCTTGGCGCGCTCATTGGGTTTTCAGGTGAAGCGTGATATTGAAGAGGGCATCATCACTATGGGTTATGAGTTTGTTGATTAATGGTTGCCACCCGCTTGCAGCTGCATTAATGCAATTATAATCGCTCTTAAAAACACTCGTAATTTGCTTTATTTAAATTGGCTATTGAATGATTGAAATCTTAAAGCAAGACCCAATGATCGTTACCTGCTTGCTAGTCACACTGGTGTTGGCTTGGTTTATCTTATTAATGCAAGCGCTCCTACACGAAGCTAAAGTTGCAATAATAGGAATCTTTGCCAGTGCTTTGTTAATGTTTAATATGAGCATGTCGGGTGTGGCTGCGGTTTATCTTTTTTGGCTTGCTTTGAGCATTAAAGTGCTGTTTATCATTTTATTTGGACGCAAGCACTATCGTAAGCCTTACTTCTATCTGCCGGTATTGGTTATGTCTGCCGTACTGCTATTTGCTTTCATTGCTACAGCGATTTCTGTCGAATGATTTCCTGCGATCAACACGATTTACTTGAGCTGGCTTGTATGCACAGTTATCGGCTGCAGCTGAGCTTGGTGAGTGGGGCTGTCATTGAGGGTGTGGCTTATAACACGGGTTACGATGAGCGTCGTTGGGAGTGTCTTGAGTTGCGATTGGAGGGTGGTAATAAGCAGGTTCCTCTGGAGGATATTGTCATCATTAAGGCGTTGTCCGATGGGGCAGCTTTTGCAGTGATTAGATTTTGAGGGTCGGAAAATGACGTCAGACTTTAATTTCCTGTCAGACATCTGTTTGTAATTTAAGCTTTGCCCTCTGTCGCCGGGCGGGCGAGCTACTTCTTTGGTGAGCAAAGAAGTAGCCAAGAAACTCACCCCGCACATCTCAGCCCTTCGGGTTCCCGAATTCGAGCCAATTTTGAGGGTCGGAAAAGATCGCTTCCCAGCGCTTTTCCTTAATTGCACATCCATGTGCAATTAACCCACAAAATTAGCTCGAATTCGGCTGGATGTGATGGGGAGTGGGGGCTTCGTAGCGAGTTTGGTTTTTGCGTCAGACATCAGACGTCCGACCTCAGACACTCACATCATCTATGCGCGATTAACCACCAAAATCAATCGGCATTCGGCTGGATGCGATGGGGAAGGGGACTTCGTAGTTGGTTTTGTTTTTGCGTCGGACATCAAAATCAAACTAAATACTACGTCAAATTCAATGCTGAACATGAGACGGCTTACTTTCGAATCCTCAATTTCTAGCCATATTTTCGATATTTCACTGGTTTTTCATGGGTTTAAGAGTCTAAGTTCACGAGACTTAATAAACATGATACATTGCCGATTGCTGTTCAAATTGGCTTCTTTACCTTTCTGTAAAAATGCGCCAATTTAAAGGAAATAATATAAAATACAGTGAGTTGTGGCGAGTTTCTAAAAGCAATCTAGGCGTGATACATTGTCAGGCGCATTTTTCAACTCGCACATTAATAAGCTGTTATGAGTATCCGTATGTCATATATCGATCAGTTAATAGAGGAAAGGTTGGGTGGCGATAGGTGTAGGTTAGCTGAACTATTCAAAAATGATGAAATATTGGAAGAACTAAAAAAGAACTCAAAAGATACAGGTTGGTACCGTTTCGAGGAACAAACATTTGATGGTGAATATTTAATTAAAAAAGACAATGAATATATTTGTTATCAGCAAGATAGAGGATTTAAGTTTTGGGAAAAATCCTTTCCTACTCTTTACGAAGCTGCCTTGTTCCTATTTAAAAAGTAATTTATACGGTAAACAAAAGTAAATAGTATGTGCAATAAAATAAAAATACTCATAACAAGGTTATCAAATTGACCCACATTGCTACGCTCCTTTTTGCGGTGGCTGCGCCACTTTACCGCAAAAATCCACTCCGCAATGTGGGCAATTTATAACGGCGTTAGGGTTTCTCCGTGCGCATAAAACCGCTCATTGCTACTTTGCTGCTCTTTTCGTTCGGAGTCTCAATGGCACAAACCAGCAGCCCAGAGATGCAATTGCACATTGCAGCCGGTTCAAACGATACGAAGACGATAGGCGTGCTGATCAAACAGGGTGTTTTGATTGATGCTGTAATCAATGGTAGCGTAACTCCGCTTATGACCGCAGCAAACAATGGAGCAACATCAGCCGTTGAAGATTTAATAAATCGTGGCGCAGATGTGAATCGGAAAACAAAAGCTCAGTGGACGGCACTTCTTTACGCAGCTGAGTATGGCAATGGCCCTGCACTAGAAGTCCTTCTGAAAAACGGAGCGGATATAAACGCCGTGCTCGCTGGCGGTGAAAGCGCACTTGTTCAAGCCTGTTTCAGAAAACGCCACGAGGTTGCGAACAAGCTAGTACAAGCAGGAATTAGTGTAAATTTGACTTCGAAAATTGGACTTACCGGCGGCATTGTTTGCGCCGATGCAGGTTACGTAGATGTCCTTGGGAATCTAGCTGCACGTGGAGAAAACTTAAATGCTTCGAATGCGTACGGCGAAACTGCACTAATTCGTGCAGCAATACAAGGGCACACTCATGTGGTTAAGTTTCTGGTTTCCAAGGGCGTGAACGTCAATTTAAAAGATAACCAAGGGAAGACTGCCGCCATGTGGGCAGTCGAGAATGGGCACGCCGATGTAGTTAAAGCACTTCAACCAAAAACCAAATAATTCAATCCAGGGGGCTTGCGTCAATCTGCCTCGAAGATTTTCGGTCATCCTTGATCTCAAGCGTTATGTCACAGAATAGAATATGAAGCTTAGAAAATTTACTTTAGACGATGCTGCTAGAGTGGCTTTGTTAGCTGGAGATGAATCGGTATCTGAATGGACTGCTAATATCCCTTTTCCGTATAGTGAGACGGATGCGATCAACTGGATTACAGCAACTTCAAATAACCCTGATCGCCATCCGTTCGCCATTGAAGTTTGTAACGAGATTGTGGGGTGTGTTTCCTACTGGCCTCATGATAGAAAGTCTGTAGAGGTTGGGTATTGGGTTGGCAAAAGTTACTGGGGAAAAGGTTTTTGTACTACCGCACTCCAATCTCTTATTAACTTAGAGTCTTTTCCAGTAAATATTAATATTGTCGCTAAAGTAATGGCCAAAAATATAGCATCAGAGAAGGTATTGGTAAAATGTGGTTTTTCCTTGTCTGGGCAGTGTGCAATCAAAAAGCATGGCAATGAAATTAGCGGCAAGTTATTTATTAAGCAGTCAAGGACATGACAAAAACAGTTAAGCAAGGTGTGCCGCGCGTATGCTGCAAGCGTTAGGCAACCAAACTCCTCCCAAACAAGTAGCGGCAGTCGAAGGGTGTAGTGAGTTCTAGAAAAGGGTTATATATTTTCAGGTATTGCTGCTCCCTTCGAGAGCTGGGGCGCGGATTATTGAACAGCTTCCAGGTTTTGAACGCTCTCTTTCAAGTTCGTATTACAACTTCCCCATCGCCTTAATATGCGCTACAACGCTGCGCCCTAATGCGGGTAGGTCGTAGCCGCCTTCCAGCATGGAGACTATGCCAAGGCAGAAGTCGTGATTATCCACATAGGCGCGCAATTCGGTGGTGACCCAGGCGTAGTCGGCTTCGGTTAGGCTGACGGAGGACATGTCGTCCAGTAGGTGGCCGTCAAAGCCGGCAGAAATCAATAATAGCTGCGGTTGAAATTGCTCCAGCGCGGGTAGCCAATACTGTTTTACCGCCTGGCGGAAGTCTTCACCTTTGGCGGTAGCGGCTAAGGGGGCGTTGACGATATGGCCGGGCTGGTTGATAAGTTCGGTGTTGGGGTAAAAGGGGTGCTGGAAGGTGGAGCAAAACAGAACGCGGGGTTCCTGTAAAAAAATATCCAGTGTGCCGTTGCCTTGGTGGACGTCAAAATCCAAAATAGCAACTCGCTCCAGCCCATGGTGGTCCAGTGCGTATTGAGCGGCCACGGCGATGTTGTTGTAAATACAAAAACCCATAGCGCGGTGGCGCTCGGCGTGGTGCCCCGGCGGGCGTACATTGCAAAATACGCCCTTGGCTTTTCCGGTAAGTACAAGGTCGACCGCCTGCACGCCACTGCCTGCCGCGTGGCGGGCCGCTAGCAGTGTTTTAGGGCTCATCCAGACATCGTTATCAAATACCCGAATACCGTTTGAGGGCGGCAGTGACTTGAGTGAGGTCAAGTAGTCGGCATCGTGTACGGCTTGCAATTGAGCGTCCGTGACTTCTTGCGCATCCCGCTCATTCACCACAAAGTCCAGCCCACTGGCAATCATTTGGTTGCGAATAGCGTCTATCCGTTCGGGGCACTCGGGGTGACCTTCGGGGGCCAAGTGTTGCTGGCAGCTGGGGTGGCTAATGATTACAACGGTCATAAGTTATTATTGTCGGCTATAGGTATTTATTTTGGGTTACAGTTTCAATTTAACACCCATTTTACTCATAATGGCGGCTATCCACATTATCACAAGGGCAAAAAAGGCGGACCAGAAAATACCGGCGGGGCCACTGTCAAAAATTGCGGGGCGGTAATTTATACCCGCCAGTTCAACCGCTGCCAGCAATATAAAGGGAAGTATATAAACCAACAGTGGGTTGGCTGCCGCCGGGGCGAAGAATTGGCACCAGCGGGTATGTTTTTTGACTTCGACGATATAGTGAGTAACCGTAAAAATCAGGGTGCAGAAAAAAATACTAAACAGCGCCCAGGTCGGGGTCGCCCATATTTTTGAAATCGGGCTCACGGGCCAGATGGCGAGGGCCGCTATACCACTGCACAGTATAAGCATCATGACATAGCGCCGACGATGAGTCACTAGCGCGTTGTGGTAAAAAAGCGTGGCCAGTATTGCCCCCGCTAAAACGATGGCGGTGTGGGTATTGTTGCGGTTATTTTCTACCAATAATTGTAAGGCCGAGCCTTCAAATTCCCGGGTGCCATTGAGTAATAAATAAAGGCCTAAAAAGCCCAGGGTAGCCAGCGTTAAAAAGGCGATTTGAGCGTGGGCTTTGTCGATTTGCAGCGCGCCTAAGTAGACGATACCTGCCATTAGGTAGGCCCAGCCGATCAGCCCTAAAATACCCCACCATTGGGTCGTCATGCCTGTGTTGGCTTTGCCTTGATATAAATACCAAAGGGTGACCAGTAGCGCGGCGCCGAGTGTGCGTAACCCTATAGGGATGGCAGCAGGCCAGTGGCTCGGGTATTGGCACCAGAGCAACAGCACCGCGCCGTACATCAGCAGGGTCCATAAATGAATAGCAATAGGCATGGTGTAGGGGTCATACCCACTTAGGGTATTCACCATAAACACACCGATAATAATAAGGCTAATGCTGCGCAGGGCAATATGACCAAACAGTTGGCGCAGGCTGTCGCCTTTGTGCAAACGGGCCGCACAGGCAAAAGGAATCGACATGCCGACAATAAACAAGAAGGCGGGAAACACCAAATCTACAAAAGTCATGCCGTTGGCATCGGCGGCGAGATGTTTCATCCAGCCGGGGATGTCGGCAATGCCGGCCAGCTCGTTGACAAACACCATGGTTAAAATAGTGATACCGCGAAAAACATCGATCGCCAGTACGCGTTTGGCGGCAAGATCGGGTTGTTTCATTATTATTCCTGTTATAGCGTTTTTTCGGGCCCGCGCCATGCGCGGGCCGCGGTGGGCTTTACAGGCCCAGGCGTTCTTCCAGCTTTTGGTTTTCGACTTCGATGTGTTTGTAAAAGGCCTTGTCTTTTAATTTGGAGGCGGCGCCTTCGTCGACAATAATAATGGCATCTTTGTGCATTTGCAGGGCAGACGCGGGGCAGGCGGCGGTGAGTGGGCCTTCCACGGTCGCGGCAATAGCCTCTGCCTTGGCTTCGCCCGTGGCCAGTAACACCACTTTCTTGGATTCCAAAATCGTCCCGATACCCATGGTAATGGACAGATGTGGTTGGTATTCATCGTCTTTAAAAAAGCGTGAATTATCGTTAATGGTATCCATGGTTAGCGTTTTCACACGGGTGCGTGAAGCCAGAGAGCTGGACGGCTCGTTAAAGCCAATATGGCCATTGCGCCCGATACCCAAGAGTTGAATGTCGATACCACCGGCGTTGCTGATGTCGTTTTCGTAATCGATACACGCGGCAATAGGGTCGTCGGCGTTGCCGGGCGGAACCTGCGTATTGCTTTTGTCGATATCGACATGGTCAAACAAGTGCTCATTCATAAAATGGCGATAGCTTTGTGGGTGCTCGCCATCCAGCCCTAAGTATTCGTCTAAGTTAAAGCTGGTTGCTTTGGCAAAAGACAGTTCATTGGCTTTATTCAAAGCAATCAGTTCTTTGTAAAGAGCAACAGGCGTGGAGCCGGTGGCTAAACCCAGAACCGAGTTGGGTTTTTTCTGCAGTTGTTTTTTAAAAATATTGGCGCCGTAGGCGGCAACCGATGCGGCGTCTTCTAAGATGATAACTTTCATGATTGCTCCGGCAAATCAGTGTTGTTGGTAGTCACCGGCCACCCAGGTAGCCGTAACGTTAAAGTCGTCGGTAAAGTGCACTAAATCTGCTCGGTAGTGCGGATCTATGCGGCCCAGTGTTTGATTGAGTTTCATATATTCAGCGGGGTACAAAGAGGCCATCCGCAAGCTTTCACTTAAGGAAATGCCAACATCGCGATGGGCAATACGCACCGCATCGATCATGCCGATGGCACTGCCAGCCAGCCGGCCTTCGGCGTTTACCAGAGCGCCGTTGTGCTCGAAAATCTCTTCGCCGTAAATGGTGAACGATTTTTGTTCGCTGCCTACCGTGGACATTGCATCGGTCACCAGGTATAGCTTGCCTAAGGGCTTGGCGTTGAGGGCGACTCTGACCGAACCGGGGTGTACATGGTGGTTGTCGCAAATAATGCCGCACCATGTGGTGTCGCTTTCGAGTGCTGCCCCCACCACGCCGGGTTCGCGCCCGCTTTGTGGGCGCATTGCGTTAAATAAGTGGGTAAAGCCCGTTAAGCCGTCAGCAATGGCCGCTACCACGTCTTCGTAATGGGCATTGGTATGGCCGGCGGCGACGAAGATGCCCGCCTGACACAGCTGTCTCACTTGGCCGCTGGCGGCGTGCTCGGGGGCCAGGGTGAGCATTACTTTGAATCCCTCAATGGCGGTCAGCCATTGCATATCTTCCTGCTCGATACCGCGGATGTACTTGGCGTTGTGCGCACCGCGCTTGTCCATATCGAAAAAAGGACCTTCAATATGAATCCCTAAAATACCATTCATGCCCGCGTTGATGGCGTCGGATACGGCTTTCACTCCGGCCTGATGAGTGGGGCGTGTATCGCTGATAAGTGTAGGGAGCATACTGGTAGTACCGGTAGGGCGGTGACCGTCTAGCATGGTTTGCAGGGCGCTGACGCTGGGGTCATTGGTGAAAAATGCACCGCCACCGCCATTGACTTGTAGGTCAATAAAGCCGGGGGCGAGAATGCCACCTGCAAGGGGGATGATCTCCGCATCAGGATACTGACGGACAACGTTGTCATTTTCGGGTAATGAAATAACCTCAGTGCCTTCGATAACCACAGCCCGATTGTCGAGAAATTGATCACCGGTAAATATACGCGCGCCCACAAGAGCTTGTTTCATGTCACTTTAACCTGCGATAGTCATAAGATAGGCCGCAGCCCAATATCGTTCTTATTATCGACCGGAATTGGGCATTTTGCAATCACTGAGCACCATTACGGTGATTGACGAGGGTTTTCAGCCATACTTAATCATCCATGGCCAGTATGGTACCACTGTAACGTTTATGCGTTCGGCGACCGTTAGCTAAGGCGTAAAAAACCAAAAGCCCGCTAATAAGCGGGCTTTTGGGGGGTGATTTAACGCCTATCATTAGCCGTGGTTAATCACCATTACATCGGTATCGAGTGCGTCAATTAGGCGCTCGGAAGTGTTGCCCCGGCGGGTTTTGGTCATACCGTTTTGGCCCAAGGTACCCATAATCACCAAATCGGCATTGATGTTTTCCGCAATTTTAGAAACCACATCGGAGGTGTAGCCGTGATCGACATGAATTCGATCGGTGTCTACGCCGGTTTCTTTCGCGAGTCGGCCGCGATCGGGGTAGTTCATGGAGTCCATGTAACCGTTAACTACATGCATATCTGCGTTGTAAACACCGCAGATATTGCGCGCCGTTTCCAGAATTTTCTCGTTCAATTCAATTTGAACATTACGAGTGGCCTGGAAGTTGACGGCGGCCAACACGGTTTTGCGTTCTTCGTGCGCGCCCGGGCGAATCAGAACCACTGGGCAGGAGGCGCCTTTAAGCAGTTCCCACTTGGATTCGGTAAACAGAAAACGTCGGTTGGCAGTTTTGGCGTGCACCGGCAAGTAAATCAGGTCAGCATTGGCTCGTTTGGCCGCTTGCATGATGGACTCTTGCCACTCAGATGACCAAGAAACTTCAATTAAATGCTCCACCCCCGCTTCGTTAAGCGTGCTGCGGATTTGTTCGTCAAACCAGCTTTGGTCGCGAACCAGATTGGCATTGTAAGCGCGGGTGTCGACGGCATCGCCATCAACAGCGACAAAGACGTGGACGAAAGGCTTTACTTTCTGTAATTGCGACGTGCGTTTGACCCGCTCTAGCGCGACGTGTTGTTCGTCGTTTGGGTCCACAACAACAAACATCTTCTGCTGCTTGGGCATGGATTCTCCTAAGTATTCTCGGTGGTAACGGTAAGCCTGTGGGGCTTGCCGGTTTAGCGTTCACCGGGGCAAAAATATTAGCATTTTGTAGCCCCGGAGCCTGTTATAAGGCGGTCAGCCAAGTGCAGCTATCAGTCTGTGCTTGGGCAATAGCTGTGACTTGGCCAGATCATTTCCGCTTCAAACCTAAGCATATCAACTTGCTCGGCTCCTTGGTAGCAGAGAAAGTCTCACTAGGGGGTACAATAGCGCTTTTGTACACAATTAAGAGGTAAATATGACTCAGCTTACAAGCATCGGCTTTGATGACCTGGCGATTGATCAAACCGCGAGCTATAGCAAAACGTTGACCGAGGCCGATCTGGTATTGTTTGCGGCCACCAGTGGCGATGTCAATCCGGTTCACCTGGACGCCGAGTTTGCGGCCGGTACGGTGTTTGGCGAAAGAATTGGCCACGGTATGTGGTTGG
This sequence comes from Gilvimarinus sp. 1_MG-2023, assembly GCF_030548285.1. NCBI lineage: Bacteria > Pseudomonadati > Pseudomonadota > Gammaproteobacteria > Cellvibrionales > Cellvibrionaceae > Gilvimarinus > Gilvimarinus sp. 1_MG-2023. Next base: position 84,386 of record NZ_JAUOSC010000006.1, on the reverse strand, counting down.
GGGCATTGGTATCGGCTGCAATTGCCACGCAATTACCGGGCCCAGGCTCAGTCTACCGGAGCCAATCCCTGCAATTTAAGCAACCCGTAAAGCTTGGCGATACCGCCACGGTGACCTTGACCGTTACCGGCCTAAAGGCTCGCATGAAATTGGTGACCTTAGCGTGCAGCGTGACAAATCAGAATGGAGTGGTTTTGGCCAAGGGGGAGGCCGATGTGATTGCACCGGCTGCGGGCGGAACTTTACAGGCGCCAGATTTACCCGCCATCACGATCGACTGAGCAGGGCCAGCTTACAGTGGCGGCGGCCAGCCGCCCAGGTTGTGCCAACGATTGACAATGTTGCAGAACAGCTCGGCGGTTTTTTCGGCGTCGTAGGCGGCACTGTGAGCGGCGCTGTTGGAAAATTCGATACCGGCTAATTGGCAGGTTTTGGCTAATACGGTGTGGCCGTAAGCCAGGCCGGAAAGCGTAGCCGTATCGAAACAAGAAAACGGGTGAAAGGGATTGCGTTTAATATCGCAGCGCTCAATGGCCGCATTGACAAACCCCAGGTCAAAGTGGGCGTTGTGGCCCACCATCACGGCGCGGGTACAGCCTTGCTGGCGTACAGCGCGGCGAATGCCCTGCAATAGCTCGGTCATTGCCATCTCTTCCGGAATCGCTAGTCGTGTTTCGCTGTCGAGATCGATTCCGGTAAAATCCAGTGCCGACTGTTCAATGTTGGCCCCCTCAAACGGGTCGACATGAAACTCCAGGGTCTGTTCGGGAATAATCAGGCCGTTGCTGTCCATGGTCAGAGTTACCGCTGCTACCTCTAGCAGGGCGTCCCGGGCGCAGTTAAAACCGCCGGTTTCAACGTCAACCACCACCGGCAAAAAACCGCGAAAGCGTTGCGCCATGGGGGATGCGTTATCTTTTTCAAACTCCGGAGGGCTTGGCTTCACGATAGATCCTTAAGCGATAGTCGCCAGTTTCCAATTGAGGGTTTCTCCCGCACACAGAGGGACAATGGTTTCATCGAGATAGGGCAGTGTTTGCGGCAATTGCCAGCTCTCGCGGGTCAGCGTTATGGTGTCTGTGTTGCGCGCCAGACCGTAGAAGTCCGGCCCAAAATGACTGGCAAAAGCTTCCAGTTTATCCAGTGCTCCGGCCCGATCAAAGGCTTCGGCGTAGAGTTCAATAGCGCTGTAGGCAGTGTAGCTACCGGCACAGCCACAAGCGGCTTCTTTTTTGTTTTTAGTGTGCGGTGCAGAATCCGTGCCCAAAAAGAACTTGGGATTGCCGCTGGTGGCGGCAGCCACCAGTGCGTCTTGATGGGTCATGCGCTTGAGAATCGGCAGGCAATAGTAATGCGGCTTAATCCCCCCCACCAGCATATGGTTGCGGTTGTACAACAGGTGATGAGCGGTAATCGTGGCCGCTACATTAGCATTGGCCGATCTAACGAAGTCGGCGGCATCGGCGGTGGTGATATGTTCCAGTACGATTTTTAAATCGGGGAAGTCACTGACCACGGGGCCCAAAATGGTGTCGAGAAACACCTTCTCCCGATCGAAAATATCAATCGCGCTATCGGTGACTTCGCCGTGTACTAAAAACAGAATGCCTTCGCGCTGCATGGCCTCCAGTACCGGGTAAATATTGTTGATATCTGTGACGCCCGAGTCGGAGTTGGTGGTAGCGCCGGCGGGGTAGAGTTTACAGGCCACTACTCCGGCGGCTTTGGCAGCTACGATATCTTCCGGCTGGGTATTGTCGGTTAGATAGAGCACCATAAGGGGTTCAAACTGAGCCTGTGCGGGAGTGGCGGCTTTGATGCGCTCACGATAAGCCGAGGCCTCATTGGCATTGGTGACCGGGGGTACCAGATTGGGCATGACGATGCTGCGGGCAAATTGCCGGGCGGCATCGGGTACCGTGCGGGCGAGAGAGTCACCATCTCGCAGGTGAATATGCCAATCGTCGGGCCGAATCAGGGTAATTTTGTTTGTCATACCAATGCACACAGGGAAGTTTAAAGCCGTGCATCCTAGCAAAAATGGGGCTAAAGCGCAGCAGGATTAGGCCGATAACCCCTGTGATCTCTCTCGGGATCGTCACAAATGACTAAATCGTTGGAGCCGCACGGGTGAAAATACGCGTTATTGACATAGGGTTGGGATTGCTGGGCTGGTTGGTTGTGGCACCGAGTTTCGCTGCCACCTACGCAGGCTCTATGGAAAACACTCAGTGGCAGGTCGATGCTAGTGTCTTTGCCTGCCAGATGCGCCAAGATATTCCCCTGCTGGGGGAGGCCGTCTTTATGCGCCGGGCCGGCGAGACTCAGCGCTTCTCGCTGACCGAGCTTAACCGCCAATTAAAACCGGGCCAGGCCGAGTTGTTTTCTCTGGCTCCGCGCTGGCGCAGTGTTGGTGAACACTATTCGATGCGTGAATTATCGGTGGGCGATACCGATTCGGTCAGCCTGGATTGGCGAGACTCACAACAGTTATTGCAAGAGCTGGTAGAGGGGCGGCAACTGTTGTTGCGTGGCGACAGTTGGTACGAGTCGAGCGATGTGGTGGATGTGATTATTGAGCCGATACGCATTCGTCAGGCGCTGGCGGAGTACCAAACGTGTTTATCCGGCTTGCTGCCTGTCAATTACGACCAGGTGCGCCGCACATCCATTCTCTTTCCTGGCGGTACGGATGAGTTTGACGATAGCGAGCAGCAAACGCTCGACAATCTGGCTCGCTATGTTTTAGCCGACCCCTATATCACCGCACTGGTGATTGATGGCCATGCCGATGGCGCCGGGCTTCGTGCCGATAACTTGGTTCTGTCGCAAAAGCGTGCGGAATATGTGGTGAATTATTTAATCGAGCGCGGTGTACCAGAGGGGTTAATCGAAGTGCGGTGGCACGGAGAGCGCTACCCCATTGCCTCCAATCGAAGCGCTGCAGGGCGGGCGCAAAATAGGCGCGTCACCGTGCGCGTTGACCGTTTCGAACCGGATCCCGAAGCGCTTGCCCGAGCCAACTAACCCTTGTGAGAGGCATTTGAATCGCGCACGCTCGACGGTTTAATGCTGCCGTCTACTTGCATTGGAATTGGTGCCGAGCCCCGTTGCCTGCAAGTGCAAACCCCTTTCGTTTTATTCACTGCGTAAAAATATATTAAGCTTCGGAATTTTCCTCTAGTGCGTTGGTCAAAACCCTCGATATTGACGCCCTCGGCTGTTGCCGAAGGGTAGGGTCCAATCTATAGAGGTAGTGATTGCATGCAGCACAGAGTGTTGATGACACAGATAGTAATGAGTGTGGTTTTGGTGTTTTCTGGCATGGCCGTTCGTGCGGCAGCTCTGCCTGAATTTACCGAGTTAATTGAAAATAGTGTGCCCGCGGTGGTCAAAATCACCACCAGCAAAACTGTATCGGGTGGCCCATCCTTTTTGGATCAGATTCCCGAGTCGCACCGACACTTTTTTGGCCAGCCCAATCCGCGCGAGCGCAATGCCCGGTCGATGGGGTCGGGTTTTATTATTTCCTCCGAGGGCCATGTGCTGACCAACAATCATGTCATCGACGATGCCGATGAGGTGGTGGTGCGTTTGTTTGATCAGCGTGAGTTGGTCGCCGAGGTGGTGGGGGTAGATCCATTGTCGGATTTGGCCCTGCTAAAAATAGACGCTAAAAATCTGCCGACCTTGTCGTTTGCCCCAGCCGAGAGTTTAAAAGTGGGGCAATGGGTGGTGGCGATTGGCTCGCCCTTTGGTTTGGACTACTCCGCCAGTGCCGGTATTGTCAGCGCCATGGGCCGCTCCATTAGCGCCAATGAAAGTTCGTATGTTCCGTTTATTCAAACCGATGTAGCCATCAACCCCGGCAACTCCGGTGGGCCGTTGTTTAATCTTAACGGCGAAGTGGTCGGTATTAATTCGCAAATTTATTCTCGCTCTGGAGGCTCCAATGGCCTGTCTTTTTCCATTCCCGCGGATGTAGCGCAGGAAGTGGTCGAGCAACTGATGGATGATGGGCGGGTACAGCGCGGTTGGTTGGGCGTATATATTACCGATGTTAACCGCGATCTTGCCATTTCCTTCGGCTTAGATAAGCCCATGGGCGCACTGGTCAATGATGTGGAAGATGAAAGCCCAGCGCAAAAGGCAGGGTTGTTGCCCAGCGATATTGTGATCGAGTTCGATGGCAAAACGGTAGAAGACTCGGGCACCTTGCCGCAACTGGTCGGTCGTGTGGCACCGGGCACCGAAGTTGAACTCACTGTAATGCGCAAGGGCAAACGTAAAACACTAGAGGTTACTCTGGCCGAGCGGGCCGGGGATGACAGCGAGCAGTCCTCGGGCAAATCGCGCCACAGCGGCGCTCTGGACCGCTTAGGCATGAAGGTGGATGACATAGACAGCCGCTATCGTGAGCGCTGGAAACTCGATGGAGGTGCACTGGTTAGGCAAGTGGAGCCAAACTCTCCCGCGGCTGAAACCGGCTTGCGTCCCGGGGATGTGATTGTTCAACTCGGCCATGACGAGGTGAGTGACGCCGATGATTATCGCGATCTGTCCTCCGAACTGAAAGAGGACAAGCTGTATCCCATACGCTTTTATCGGCGTGGTCAGCCCCTGATTCGCACCATTAATATCGACACTGAGTGATAGAGTCGTGATAACCCGGGCCATAACTTGGCCTGGGTTGTATAAGCCGGTGAGGAACTTAGGTTATACTGCGAACGTTAAAAATCGTCTGTTCGGAGCAATTTAAGTGGAGCGTAATCGCCTATTTTGGGGAAGTCGTCGTGGCATGCTGGAGCTGGATTTAATCTTGCTGCCATTTTTGGACAATATATACCCCTCCCTTGAGCAAGCCGACAAGGAACGTTATTGGAAGTTATTGGAATGTGAAGATCAGGATATGTTTGCCTGGCTGCTGCATCGCCAAGACCCTGAAGATCCACAGCTGCAAAGGATTGTGCACATTGTCAGAGAAAATACCGGAAAAGCGCCGTAAAGCCTCGGCCACATCACCTCCCCTTGCCGATCCCGGTGAGGGGGTTTATCTCGATACCACACTGTTCCCCTCCCGGATTTTATTGTCATGGCACCTTGCAGTGCACAGCTTGGCAGGTTTTGCTTTGTTGGTCGTGACGGCTCTTAAGTGGCAAGAGTCCGCATGGTGGCTCATCTGCAGTGGGTTGTTAGTGGTCGTTGTGGCGGTTGTGGGCAGCAGGGGGCGGGGTGAACTCAAGCGAATTTGGCATTTGCGCTTAGAGGCCGGCAGTTGGTTTTTGGCTCCGGAGGGTGGGCACTTACAACCGGTTCGGTTAAAAGGAAAATTAACCCTATGGCCCGGCTTGGTCGGTTTGAGCTTGAGTCCGGGCCGGGGGAGCACTCACTTACTGCTGGCACCTGACTCCATGGCCCATGAGGATTATCACCGTTTGCGGGTGTGGTTGGTTACTCAGGTGCAGCACTGACAATAATGTCTTGCGCGGCAAAATTGGTGGGCACCAAAATGGTATTGCGAGCAATACTGCTTAAATTGGGGTGATCCAGCGAATAATGCAGGCCGCGGCTCTCTTTGCGCTCCATTGCCGAGCGGATAATCAGCTGTGCCACCGTCACCAGGTTGCGCAGTTCGATCAAATCCCCGCTCACTTTGTAATTGCTGTAGTACTCGGCAATCTCTTTTTGCAGCAATTTTATACGGTGCGTGGCTCGCTCCAGTCGTTTGTGAGTGCGCACAATGCCAACATAGTCCCACATAAAACGCCGCAGCTCGTCCCAGTTGTGAGAGATAACCACGTCCTCATCGGAATTGGTCACGCGCGACTCATCCCACTTGGGGCTGTCGGCGGGGGTGGCCACTGAGTCGATTTTGCCCTTGATGTGCAAAGCGGCCGATTGCGCGTAAACAATACACTCCAGCAGCGAATTCGACGCCATACGGTTGGCGCCGTGTAGGCCGGTAAAAGAGGTTTCGCCAATGGCGTAGAGGTTTTCCAGATCGGTTTGGCCGTTGCGATCGACCACCACGCCGCCACAGGTATAGTGCGCCGCCGGTACTACTGGTATGGGGTCTTGGGTTATATCAATCCCAAATTCCAGACAGCGGGCTTTGACCGTAGGGAAATGCTCGCTAATAAATGCCTCGGATTTGTGGGATATGTCCAGATAGACGCAGTCGCAGCCCAGCCGCTTAATCTCATAGTCAATGGCGCGGGCGACGACATCCCGGGGGGCCAATTCGCCGCGTTCGTCAAAGCGGTGCATAAAGCGCTCGCCATTGGGCAGCTTTAAATAAGCCCCTTCGCCGCGCAGCGCTTCGGTGATCAAAAAGCTTTTGGCTTTGGGGTGGTACAAGCAAGTGGGGTGAAACTGATTGAATTCCATATTGGCGACCCGACACCCGGCGCGCCAGGCCATGGCGATGCCATCGCCCGAGGCACTGTCGGGGTTGCTGGTGTAAAGGTACACCTTGCTGGCGCCGCCGGTAGCCAATACCACTACCTTGGCCTGAAACACGCTGACGTGGTCATTGCCTCGGTTAAGCGCATAGGCGCCTGAGGCGCGTACTTTACGTGAGCCGGAATCAGCCTGAGTGATCAGGTTGAGAGCCACATGGTTCTCAAAAATCTCGAGGTTGGGGTGGGCCTGAACCCGGTCTATTAATGTGCTGTGTACCGCCTTACCAGTGGCGTCGGCGCTATGAATGATACGCCGATGGCTGTGCCCGCCCTCTTGGGTAAGGTGGTAGTCGTCGGAGTTGGATTCGCGGGTGAAGTCCACCCCCTGTTCAATCAGCCACTCAATCGCGCTAGTCGAGTTTTCCACGGTAAAACGCACCGCGTCTTCGTGGCAGAGGCCAGCGCCGGCAACGAGAGTGTCGGCAACGTGTGCATCGACCGTGTCTTGATCGTCCAGTACCGCAGCAATTCCCCCCTGGGCATACCAGGTTGAGCCTGTATTGATCGCGCTCTTGCTGAGCACGGCAACCCGGGCTGTTTCCGCTAAACTTAACGCTAAGGTTAGCCCGGCTGCGCCGGAGCCAATAATCAGGACATCGTGGTGGTGGTGCTGTTTCATACACGCTCGCTATAACGAATAGGGGCGAATTATAACAAGTTGTTGCACGCTACGCCCCCGCTGAGGCTTATTTAACCAATTGCACCGGTTTATCCCAGTGGTAGAGAGAAATACGTATAATGTGTGGAACTTCTTATTAGAAGTGTGTGTCTATGGGCGTCAATGGGGAATGAGGCGCCGTTTGGCTCACCGTGACGGTCAGTGCCGGCTATGGCACAGTGGAATTTGAATGTCACCGGCTTATCGAGCGGGTGTTTGGGGGTTTACGAATGACAGCGCAATCTGCGCCTGATACTGACCAGCAACTGGTCGAGCGGGTACAAAAAGGCGATAAACGCGCTTTCGACCTGTTGGTACTTAAGTATCAACACAAGATATTTTCCATTATTGGCCGCTATATTCGCGATCACGCCGAAGTGCAGGATGTCGCCCAGGAGGCGTTTATCAAGGCCTACCGGGCACTGGCAAAGTTTCGCGGTGAGAGTGCCTTTTATACATGGCTCTATCGCATCGCCATTAATACCGCAAAAAACCATTTGGTGTCGCGCTCGCGGCGTCCTCCTGCGTCGGATGTCGAGATGGAGGACGCTGAATATTACTCCGGATCGGATCTGTTGAAAGATATGGAGACGCCGGAAACCAGCCTAATGTGCGATGAAATTCAGCGCGAGGTGGATGCGGCTATTCGGGAGTTGCCCGAAGATCTACGCTCGGCGGTGACCCTGCGAGAGATGGAAGGGCTCAGCTACGAGGACATTGCCGCAATTATGGACTGCCCGGTGGGAACCGTGCGCTCGCGTATTTTCCGGGCACGCGATGCGATTGATAAGCGTATTCACCCTTTGCTGGAAAAAACTGATTAATTCCTGAATGGAAGCTGAACCTTTGTCTGGAGGGAGTGTCAGACAGGATTAGCAGATGTAAATCTTTGTAATGTGGCCCGCACTACGCTATGTTAGCGTTCGGTTTTTGTACAGCGGGTACCGATTGACTGAATCGCCGTGTTGAGCTGATTAATAGGCAAAAGGCGGTAAATAAAGGTAAATGCGAGCATGACAGACACGTCTCACAAGGCCCAATTGGCCGAATCCGTTTCAGCCATGGTGGACGGCGAAGCCAGCGAGCTAGAGTTTGCTCGGATCTTAAAATCCAGCGGCGAGCAGCCCGATGTACAAGCGACTTGGTCCCGCTATCAGGTGGCAAGCTCGGCGATACGTTCTGATTTGCCGCCCCAAATGGCGCCAGAAGGTTTTGCCGCCAGCCTCAGTGCTGCACTTGAAGATGAACCAACGGTTACCACCGGTCGATTGTCACGCGTGTGGCGCGGCATGGGGCAAGCGGCCATTGCCGCCTCCGTGGCCGGTGCTCTGGTGGTGGGCGCTCAGTTTTATCAGGGCGAAGATCTCACCGCTGAAATTATGGCCGATGCCACCCCAGCAGAAAAAACCATTACCGCCGCTGATGTATCGCTGCCAGTAGGCTTTAACGCGCCGGCGCTGCCGACCCGTCAGGTCAGTGCTCAGTCGGTCTACCAACCGGCGACTCGCCGCCCGGTAGTGGTAGAATCACGCCGCCCCAATGTGCAAGTTTCCAGTGACGAGGTAAAACACTATTTGCATCAGTTGTTAGAGCAGCACACCGATCAAGCGGCTGTGAATAGCGCTTCTGGTATAGTTCCTCACGCTCGGGTGCCTCTCATTGAAGAAGAGTAGTAACCCGTTTATACAATATCTGTGCAGTTTGCCGCGCACCCCAAGGTAACCTGTACAGAGCAAAGTCACCAGCAGAGAAAACAACCATGAGTCGGCTAGCCGGCGCCTTGATGCTGATGGCCTTGTCCATCGGCGCTGTACAGGCGCAAACCACCACCCTCCCAGATAACGCCCAACAGCCCGGCAATACCACCGACGAAGTCACTATACGTTCGGTCAGCGAGCTGTTGGTGAAAATGTCCGAACACCGACGTGTGCTAAATTATGCCGGTACCTTTACCCACCAAGACACCATCGGCACCGAAAGTTTTCGGCTCCAACACTGGGTGGACGAGGGCACTGAGTATCAGCGGCTTTATTATTTACAAGGCCCCGAGCGCGAAGCCCTAATCAGTAAAGATCTAGAGTGCCGTATGATGAGTGATCAGTTGATCACTCATCGCGCCGATAAACTGGCCGATGAGTATTCCCGGCTGGAGCAGTTTTATCATTTCAGGGTGCTGGGGTTAGAGCGTATCGCTGGCCGGGCCGCCACGGTTTTGCATATTGTGCCGCGCGATGCCTTCCGTTTTGGCTACCTGTTCAGTATCGATCGCGAAACCGGCTTAGTCCTTAAATCTACGTTGTTGGATAACAATCAGCGCCCGGTGGAGCAATTTCAATTTGTTGAGCTAGAAGTGGGGGTGGCGACCGAGCAGTTTAGTAGCGAGCGCGGCGCCCATATTTCCCACCGGCTGGCGGCAGAAGAGGTCGCCCAGTGCAATCCGGCGGCGGATGAACAGCCCGATACCTGGCAAATGGGTTGGATTCCAGAGGGTTTTGCGTTCTCTGGTCAGCGGGAAGTGCGCGATAAGGTCGACATGCTAATGTATACTGATGGTCTGTCGACGTTTTCGGTCTTTCTCGACCCTATCGCCGGCACGGTGGCAATGGAAGCCCGTGCACAGCGTGGGGCCACCAATTTTTACCTGGGTGGTGTTAGTCGCGCCGATCAACTCTATCAACTCACCGTCGTGGGCGAGATTCCCGCTGCCGTGGCCGAGCGAGTTGGCCAGTCGATTGTCCCCCTAGACGAGAAACAACCAGCAGGTTAGTGCGTGTTAATAGAATCGGGTAAAGTCGTAGCCGTTGAAACAGATGGCCTGTGGGTGGAAACCATCAGCCGTTCCACCTGTGGCTCCTGTGCGGCGCAAAAAGGTTGTGGCCAGAGCTTGTTGGCTAGATTCGCCGGCCACACCACTTACCTGTGGGTGTCACTGGGCGGGCGCGATAGTACCGACTATGACGTGGGCGATGAAATTGAGCTGGGTGTGCCAGAGGCTGTCGTGGCCAATGGCTCTATGCTTGTCTACCTGTTGCCACTGATCTCCATGCTCGGCTTTACTCTTGGAGCTCATCAATTAGGGTGGGGCGAAGGCCTAACCACATTGGCGGGTTTGGCTGGGCTTTTGGGTGGAGGCGCACTGGTGCGTTGGCGCGCTCATGTCACCCGCCACGACAGTCGTTTACAGCCAGTGCTAGTCGATCACCAGCAAGTGGTTCACGTCAGCTAATTTCCCCATTGGTTTTCCGGTCATTTACGCTTGCTTTAATCTTTGGTTAAGATCTGGTGTTGTCAGAGGGCTGATGGCGACCTGTTGCCACAGTGCATTGCTTAACTGTGGCAAGTTCTTGGCCCCGTCTTTTACCATCCAGCGGGCAATTGCCTGGGCGACATCGGGGTAATGCAGTGGCGCCGGCTTGGGCAAGGTTAGCCAATGGCGTATCACCTGTTCGCTTATTTTATCTGTAGTTGTCGCATACCCCAGCGCTTGCAGTGCGAGTGCGTTCGACTGCTGTTCCATTTGCGAGCGCACAGGTTCTACCAACAGCTTTTTCCCCAAGGTAATGGCTTCACTGGGCAACTCAAAGCCCGCACTGCACATAACGCCCTCGGCGGAGTGTAAATCCTGCTGAAAGCCCTCGCGAGAAAACGGGCGCAAATGGATATGGCCGCGATCTTCTGTTTGCTTAAACTTGTGATACACATAAAACTCGTGATCTTTAAACGGTGCCAACAGCGGCAAAAAATCATCGACGTCGGCAAACGGTAGATACACCAAAATCTTGCCTTTTTGCGCTGTGTTGGGGTGCTCGGAGGGCTCCACAATCGGTGGCAATAGCGATTGGTCAAAGTGGTGCCAGTGCACGCCAACCGGGGTGTCGATGGGGGCAAACCAACGCATAAAAATATCAGTAATAAAATTGCTGGCTTTTTTCGGTATGGGGTAGAGAAAGGCGCATTGATGCGATACACCGATAGAGCGAACCCCGTGCATACGTGCAGCCCAAGCGGTGACAGGCTCGAAATCGCTGACGACTAAATCATAATCACTGGCGTTAAGTGCACGAACATCTTGACGCAATTGCCGGAGGTTACTTTTTAAAATTGTTTTGGGCATATTGACCTTGCCCTTTTTTGTTTGCAGTGTCATGCCGCGATAGCAACGAAAATCGCCAAAGGGTTGCATATCAAAAAAGTCTTCGCGGTTGCGTCCGGAAAATACCCAGTCGACTTTAACATCGAGTTTGGCAAACGCCTTTGCCATAGATCGGGCTCGGGTCAGATGACCATTGCCCGTGCCTTGCACGCCATACAGAATTTTCATTACACGGGGCCCATGATGTAATAGGTGCCTACAATTGCGCAGGAGGTTCCAAGCACTGCACCGGCTAAAATATCAGTGGGGTAATGCACACCGAGTAAAACACGTGATGAGCCTATCAAGCAGGCGCCAATGTAAGCCGGCAAACCAAACATCGGATAGAAATAACTAATAAGAAAGGCAAACACAAAAGCCGCCGCCGTATGTCCCGAGGGAAAGCTAAACTTATCTGACGGGGTTACCCAGCTCTCAAACGCTTCAATGTTGACCGCGGGGCGGTTGCGTTTAAAAGAGTTTTTGATGAGCAAATAAAAACTGACGTCCAGCGCATAGCAAACGAGGCCCACCTTTAAAAACAAAACACTGTTAGGGACTTCAAACGCGATTAACAGCAAAGCGATGGCAACGTACAGCGGGCCATCGCCGCAGCGCGATACCCAGCGTACCGTCCGGCGATATGGAAAACCTTTAGTCACATGAAGCCAGACGAATGCCAATGTGTCGATCTGGTGGACTCTTTGCAAAAAAGCATTCATAGTTTCACCCCGTTTGCGGTGGTATTTGTCTGTTTGGCTAATGAATACCACTGCTCTATGACGCTTATATGACATACATTTAATGGAGAGATGAAAAATGAAGCCAGGAAAGACTGGGTTCACCCGTGTGGCGCATGCATTTGGCTATTCACTGCAGGGGATAAACGCCGCCTGGAAGCACGAAGCCTCGTTTCGCCAAGAGATTTGGATGGCCGCGGTGCTCCTGCCTCTGGCAGTGTGGCTGGCTACTAGCCATATAGAACTTATTTTACTGGTGGCGAGTGTTTTTTGGGTCATTATTGCTGAGCTTATTAACTCATCGGTAGAGGCCGTGGTGGACCGCACTGGCTCCGAGGTGCACGAGTTATCGGGCCGGGCAAAAGATATTGGCTCGGCAGTGGTGCTTTTTTCCCTAATTTTGTTGGCGCTGGTGTGGGGCATTATTGCCTGCCATCGCTTCTTCTAACACCTTGCCAAACAGCCAGGCCCATATCTCTGTGGGCTTGGTTTAACCGCCACAACTCACTGCGAAATTCCGCGCCGATATAAGCTCTAGCAGTTTACAGTTCCTTACCCTCAACAGGTGCAGCCTGAATAAACACATCGTACAATCTATGTCATCTTGCGGACATAATTCTCTGCATTCGAGATAACCACTATACGGATAATTATTATTGCTATGCCTGCCTCAGTGATCTCTCTTACCTACCGCACTTTGCTCTGCTGCTTTTGTGTGGTGTTGATAAGCGCTTGTTCCGATACAGCCCCCGAAGCCAGTGGGCGCGGTGGTATTCAGCCCAAGCCGGTGATTGCCGCGCAAGTGGAAACCAGCCCCGAGCAAGTTAAGGTGGAGGCGGTTGGTACATCGCGAGCGGCCAGCTCGGTGGCAATACGGCCACGAGCCGCCGGTCAGGTAGTGGCTGTGAAGGTTAAGCCGGGGCAAAAGGTCGCGGCGGGCGAGGTGTTGTTTGAACTGGATAGCCGCAATGAAGCTCTGGCGCTGCGCAACGCCGAGGTAGAGCTGGCCGATGCCCAGCGTTTGTTAAAGCGCTATCGCCAGTCGCAAGATAGTGGTGCGGTCACTCAGTCAGATCTGGACGATGCGCAAAGTGCTGTTGCCCGGGCTCAGATTGCGGTAGAGCGCGCCGCCGTTGAGTTGGAGTACCGCCAGGTTCCTGCGCCGTTTACGGGCATTGTGGGACTGACGGATATCGACCCCGGGGCCTGGGTGGATACTAACACGGTACTGACCACTCTCGACGATCGCTCCAGCCTGTTGGTGACCTTTGTACTGCCCGAGTTGTTGCTTAATCAAATCGAAGTTGGGCAGCCGTTAGAGCTTGCCACCTGGCGCAAGGATGCGGTCGAGGCCGCAGGGAAAGTTGTGGCTATCGATAGCCGGGTGAACGAGGCCGAGCGCACTTTCAAAGTTCGCGCCGTGGTTAACAACCCCAACGACCGCTTGCGCCCCGGTATGAGCTTTCGGATTTCACTCAACCTAACGGGCAACGATTATATTTTGGTGCCGGAATTATCACTGCAATGGGGCCCGCGGGGCTCTTTTGTGTGGGCTATTGTCAATGGTGTCGCCGAGCGCCAGGTGGCGACGATTGTCCAGCGCCGCGCGGGCAAGGTGCTGGTCGATGCCGATTTGAGTGCCGGGGCTCTGGTCGTGCTTGAGGGGATTCAAATGGTGCGCGAGGGGTTGCCTGTTGCCATTGCTCAAACTGTGAATGTTAACGGAGTTCCCGTTGGGTCGAATCAGTCTGAGGTGAGCGGTGAGTGATTTACAAGAAGACCTGCATAAAGAGGATATTGCCAGCCTGAGTATTCGCCGGCCCATTTTGGTGTTGGTGTTAAATTTATTGGTTGCCATTGCCGGTATTGCTGCCGTGATGGCCGTTGAGATCCGCGAGCTGCCGGATGTGGACCGCCCGATTGTTTCGGTGCGCGGCAACTATCCCGGCGCTTCCCCCGAAACTATGGACGCTGAAGTCACTAGTATCGTTGAAGGTGCTGTGGCCCGTGTTTCGGGTATTCGCAATATTCGCTCGTCCAGTGAAGAGAATAATATGCGTCTGCACGTGGAGTTTTCGCCCACGGTGGACCTCAATACCGCCGCGTCCGATGTGCGCGAAGCGGTCAGCCGGGTGGAGCGGGATTTGCCCCCCGATATCGAATCGCTCACCGTGATTAAAGCCGATCCCAACGCCAATCCAATAATTAATTTGGCGCTGGTGAGTGAGACGCTCGACGAACTGCAAATGACCCGCCGGGCAGAGCAAGATCTGATTCCCGAATTGGTGTCCATTGACGGCGTAGCCGACGTGGTGATTTTTGGCGAGCGGCAAAAAGTGTTGCGGGTGGTGATGGACCCCGTACGCCTGGCAAGTTTTGGTCTGGCCGTGAGCGATGTGGCCGACGCTTTGCGCGAGGCTCCGTTCGATGTTCCCTCGGGCAGTTTTCGCTCGGGTGATTTAGAGTTGCTGGTGCGCGCCGATGCCTCAGTGGTTACCGAACAGGCTATGGCCGATATAATCATTAAAGAGGATACGCGCTTAGCGGATGTGGCCCAGGTGTTTTTTGCCCCCGAAGATGCCTCTTCCTATGTGCGCTTAAACGGCCTGCCAGTGGTGGGGCTCGGGGTCGTGAGGCAATCGCAATCCAACACTTTGGATATCGCTGAAAAAATTCACAAAGCGGTGGCGCGGATCAACGAGCGCTTCACCGACTTTGAAATGGTGGTGACCGAAGACAGTGCCAAGTTTATTAAAGGGTCGATGCGCGAAGTACTGATCAGTATGTCGCTGACGATCTCCATCGTTATTCTGACCATTTGGCTGTTTATCGGCTCGCTGCGTGTGACACTGATTCCTTCCGTGGCCATCCCGGTAGCACTAATCGGCACCGTGGCGACCATTTGGGCGCTGGGGTTCTCTTTAAATATTTTGACCTTATTGGCTCTGGTGTTGGCCACAGGCTTAGTCGTGGACGATGCCATTGTGGTGCTGGAGAACATTCAGCGCCGGCGCAATCAGGGCCTGGGAGCCAGGGCGGCCGCGGTGCTGGGCACGCGGCAGGTTTTCTTTGCCGTGATTGCCACCACCGCAGTGCTTATTTCGGTGTTTGTGCCGGTGGCGATGTTGCCCAGTACGGCGGGGCGACTGTTTCGCGAGTTTGGTTTTGTACTGGCCTTTGCCGTGGCAATCTCATCCTTTGTGGCTTTATCGCTGGTTCCGGCTATGGCCGCCCGTATTGTGCCTGAGTCGAACAATGAGCCACACCCGGTGCGGGATAAGTTAAAAGCGGTTGGTAACCGTTTGTCGGCCGGCTACACCCGCTCGCTAGACCGAGCACTGGGTCTTGGTATTTGGGTTGTAGTGGTGGCCATGAGCGCGATTGTGGGCGCTGTACTGGTTTATCACAATGTGCCTCAGGAGTTGTTGCCCGAGGAAGATCGCGGCGTTATCTATGTCGATGCCACCGGCCCCGATGGTACCGGACTGGAGTACACCGAGCGCCAGGTCAATGCCATGGAGCAGCGGGTACAACCCCTGCTGGATTCGGGCGAAGCTGCGCATTTATTTTCGATTGTCGGGCGCTACGACCCCAACCGCGGCCGCGTGATTTTGCCTCTGGCCGATTGGGATCAGCGCGATCGCACCCAGCAGGAAATGATGGCCCAACTCGAGGCCCCAATGCGTGAAATACCCGGGGCGTTTGTACGGGTTCGCAGCACCAACAGCCTTGGTATTGGCGGCGGTGGCGGCGGTATTGAAATCGCGTTGGTGGGCAGTGATTACGACAAAATTTTTGCCGCCGCCGAGCAATTTGTCGAGGTCATCGGCGAGCGTCTGCCCCAACTGTCGGACCCGGATATTAATTTTCAGCCCACCCAGCCCCAATTGGCAGTGACCATTGACCGGCGCAGAGCCTCGGAACTGGGCATTCCTCTGACTAATATCTCGACGACTTTGCGCGCCATGGTGGACGGGTACGATTTGGTGGATTTGTCGGTGGGGGATGAAGCTATTCCGATTATTTTGGAGTCCTCCGGTGATCAAATTAACGACCCCGGGGATTTGGTTAATTTATACGTCAGCACCGAAGATGGGCGCTTGCTGCCACTGTCGTCGGTGGTGACCATTACCGAAGAGGCTGTGGCGGCCGAGCTGGATCGGCATAAGCAGCGCCGGGCGATCGAAATTGAGATGGATGTGGCGCCGGGCTATGCCTTGGCTTCGGCGGTGGACGATTTGCGCCAGTTGGCTGATACAGAGCTGCCGCCGGGCATTGGTTTGATCTTTTTGGGTGAGGCCGAGACTCTGGATGAAACCTCAAAAGAGGTCGCCATCACTTACATCATTGCATTGCTGGTGGTGTTTTTGGTGCTCTGTGCTCAATTCGAAAGCTTTAGCAGCGCGCTCATCGTTATGCTCACAGTGCCTTTTGGTGTAGCCGCGGCGATATTTGCTCTGTTGTTGACCGGCACCAGCATTAACGTCTACTCGCAAATTGGGTTGGTGATGTTAATTGGTTTGATGGCCAAGAATGGTATTTTGCTGGTGGAATTTGCCGATCAGCTGCGCGACCGCGGGTACAGTGTGATCGAGGCGGTGCGCCATGCGGCCCAAGTGCGTCTGCGGCCTATTTTTATGACCATGATGTCGACTGTATTTGGCGCACTGCCTTTGATTTTAAGTGCGGGTCCGGGCTCCGAGGCGCGCAACTCGATCGGTTGGGTTATTTTTGGCGGTTTGGGTTTAGCCGCGGTCTTTACTCTGTATCTAACGCCTGTGGTTTACACCTTGGTGGCGCGCTGGACCAACCCCCGAGCCGAGGAGGGCGGGCGCCTGGCGGCCGAGCTCGAGCAAGCCCAAGGTATTCCGGATCGCCATGAGGGCTAAGGCGTCCGGTGGTATAATGGGGTTAATTTAATCGTCACAAGTGGTTATCAGGAGCGATATGAAACCTGTTCAAACTCAAATTGAAGCTGATTTACAGCAGCATTTTGCCCCAGCTGTACTGCAGGTGGAAAACGAAAGCCATATGCACAGTGTGCCGCCCAACTCAGAAACACACTTTAAAATCACCCTGGTGAGCGAAGCGTTCGCGGGCAAAAGGCCTGTGCAAAGGCATCAGGCGGTCTACGCCGTGCTCACCGAGCAAATGGCCGGGCCGGTGCATGCGTTAGCCCTGCATACATTCACCCCCGAGGAGTGGCAAAACGCCCAGGTGCCAGATTCCCCTAATTGCTTAGGCGGCGGAGGCAAGTAATTAAACAGTTTTTTTAGCGCGAGTTGAGCGAAATCAACTCTCGCTGAAAAATACTGGCTGTATAAAAAACAACCCGCTATAATCCCGCCCCCTCGCCGTTTACAACGGTAAAGACTGACCAATCGGAAGACTGAAAACGACTATGAGCCAAATTGTTGTCGCCGCCATGTACAAATTTGTTGAACTACCTGATTACCAAGCGATGCGCGAGCCTCTGCTTGCCGCGTGTGATCGTTTTGGTATCAAGGGCACCTTGCTGCTGGCGGCAGAAGGCATTAATGGCACGGTTTCAGGAACCCGGGAGGGCATCGATCAGCTGCTTGACTACTTGCACAGTGACGAGCGCCTAGCGGATATAGAACACAAAGAGTCGCTCTATCAGGAGAAACCTTTCTATCGCATGAAGGTAAAACTCAAAAAAGAGATTGTGACCATGGGTGTTGAGGGCATAGACCCGAAACAGATTGTGGGCACCTATGTAAAACCGCAGCAGTGGAATGAGTTGATCAGTGATCCGGACGTATTGGTGGTGGATACGCGCAACCAATATGAGTGCGCCATTGGTACCTTTGCCAATGCGGTTGATCCTGAGACCGAAACCTTTCGCGAGTTTCCCGCTTACGTCAAAGATAATCTCGATCCTAGCGAGCACAAAAAAGTCGCGATGTTTTGCACCGGTGGTATTCGTTGCGAGAAGGCATCGGCCTACATGAAAGAGCAGGGCTTCGATGAGGTGTACCACTTAGAGGGCGGCATTTTAAAATACCTAGAAGAAATTCCCGCCGAGCAAAGCCTGTGGCAGGGTGAGTGTTTTGTGTTTGATAACCGTGTCGCTGTGGACCACGATCTACAGCGCGGCCAGTACGACCAGTGTTTTGGTTGTCGCCACCCCATTACGGAAGATGAAAAACGCTCTGAACACTACATGAAAGGTGTGTGTTGCCCGCGTTGTTACGACAAGCTCACCGATGAGCAAAAGACACGTTTTGCCGAGCGACAAAAACAAATTGAACTGGCCAAGGCTCGCAACGAAGCTCATCTCGGGGCCGAACCGCCGGCTCGTCAGAGCAAACAAGCCAGTCGCTCCTGAGATCACGTCGTAAATTTGTCATCTTTACGTGGTAGTCTCGGGTTATAATTGTCTGCAACAACGCCGTTTGGCACGAGCTTGTGACTCACTAACAGTGACTGAAGGTGTCCTTGAGGGGACTACGTAAAGGTAAAGTGAATGGATTTTGAACAGTGGCAGGTGGATATTAACGCTGGAGAAGCTCGCCATGAGTGTGGCTTGATTATTCGGGTAGAAGGCGACCCCGCTAACCCATCCTCCGTTGATCCGAACAACTTCCCTAAATCTTTAAGTTTTGTCGACCAGGCCCGGTTGTTGCGCTGTGGCATGGAGGCACTGGCCAGCGCCGCACAAAGTGGAGGCTACCGCTCCAGCACGGGCCCGAGCCCGACTCGGGTCAAAAGCAAAACTGCTCAATCACTGGAAGAAAAAGCGCGCTTGTTTGCCGAAAACCCCGACAAGCCCAAGCGCGCTGTATTATCTTTAAAACGTCGTAAACCGTCCGAGCCTGCTTCTAGCGATTAACCAGCTGGCCGCGCAATTGTAGAACGGTGCGATGTTGCTCAAGCTGCTGCATCATTTGATCGAAATCTTGCTGCGCGATATCCAGACCATTGGTGACAATCACCTCTTTGCTACCGTTATACACTAGCTCATTGAGCTGTTCGGAAACTTTATCGATAGCGCCGAAAATCTTATCGGTGGTGGTTTTGTCGTGAAAGACGCGGCCCTGATCGGTTAGACGCAAGTAATCATCGCACTCCACCAGCCACTCTTTGCGCTGATCCAGCATTTTTCGAATATTATTCATGCCGCCCTTATGGCCGCCCGGCAATTGCGAGGTGCGGTACTTCTCTAGGCTACGATAATCTTGCAGCAGAAAGTCTGAGCGGGTGGTGCGGCAAAATTCTGAGTCAAGGTAGCCGGCAAAATTGACGCCGTGTTCTGTTTCGGCTTGAGCTTTTTTACAGGCCTCATCACAGGCCAGTGCGGAACCACTGAACACCGCTAAAAGCAATAGGAAGGCTTTAACCGGTAGGTGTTTCATAATCGAATACCCTTAGTTGTCGTTTTTGTTATCTAAGTCACACTTTTGGTATAAAGGAGTTTGCTCTTAAGGTCAAGTAATTACATAAACTAAGGCGTTCTTATTCGAAATTGATTCAATTGTTCAAAAATTAATGCGATAGAGTTTTATAAATTGGGGCTGGCTGGGCAGCACAACCCCAGATCAAACTTGAAAAGTGTTTATTTATGCGCCAAGCGCTTTGCCGACCAATGCAGAGACCGAGTCCGGCAGTGGAATCTTAAGTGCTGCAGCGTGTCCATCGGCCGACATTTTATTCCAGGTTTTTTGGATAATACTGATCAGTTTAGGCTCGTCGTGTTTGCGGGCAAAGTCTTCCAGGTAATAGCGAATAAACACCAGACAAATCACATCCTCCAGCGTCTGCACCTGTGGGTCGCGTTTTAACCGTTTCTTTTGCAGCATATCGGCAACACTCTGGCAGTCGGCTGCGCTGTAGCCATGATTGTGCATTAAATCGGCGGTTCGCTGGGCGTGATGCACACCGAGTTCGGTACGCCATTTTTTATAGCCGGCACGATCCATTGGGTAGTCACTGCGAGCAATTACCCAGCGTTCAATGTGTTGGGCTCGGGCGGCTATTTGCAATAGCTCGTCGGCATCGGGGGCAAATTCGGACAGCTCGCGGCTCATACGCTGGCCGTAAACCAGCTCTTTAGGACTGCCATCCGGCTCTTGATTGGGGTCTTGGCGATTAATATCGTCAATCGTGTTGAGCAGGTCGTGCAGTGGCTTAATCATCAAAATTATCCTTACAGCTTTTGTGGGTTAGGGCCTGAAGCTGCTCTAGGTCATTAATCACAAGGTCTTTGCGGTTAGTGCTGAGGATCTTGAGCTTTTGTAAACGCCCGAAAACGCGGCTGACCGTTTCCAGTGTGAGCCCTAAAAAATTGGCCATATCACTGCGCGACATGGGCAGAGTAAATGCTACCGCCGATAAATTGTGCCGGGCGAGGCGGGCCGAAATGCTCAATAATAATGAGGCTACGCGCACCTCGGCCGAGGTACGGCCAAGCAGGTTGCGTTGTTTCTGATCGGCATTGATTTCTCGACTTAAAAGCTGCAATAGGTTGCGTTGTAGACCGGGCACCTGTCGACTTAGGGCTTCAAGCCGTTGATAGGGAATGGCGCAAACAGAGGTGGTTTGTAAGGCAATGGCGGAATTAACATGCTGGTTATCAGCCGGACCATCGAGCCCGACGACCTCACCGGGAAGGTAAAGTCCGGTGATGTGTTGCTCGCCATCGGTGTTGGTGCTAAAGGTTTTAATGGCGCCCGAGCGAATGGCAAATAAAGCTTTAAATGAGTCGCCTTGGCGATAAATAGCATCACCTTTTTGCAGCGGTTTACCGCGCTCGACAATAGAGTCGAGCTTATCAATATCGGAAAACTCTAAACTTAGAGGCAGGCAAATACTGTTCAGGCGGCAATCGCTGCAATGGGTATAGGCCGCGCTATGAGCAGACGTGCAGATTCTATGCTGGTGTTGATTCATCGGGATAGATCCTAAAGCCAAATACCTATAAGTGGTTACCAGTCTACGCGATTGTGCCGCTTGGTTTAAGCAGTTTGAACCCTCAGAGGGTTGGCTCGCTGGAGATGAGGGGCGGTTAAAGCGTGCAGAGGTGCTATGGATGGGAGGTGTCGGCCTACTTCACCTCTGGCAAATTAATGTCAATACGGTACCAATGTTGCCAGCGCTTTCCGGTAAGCCAGTAATGACCGGTGCTGGCATCGTAGGCAATACCATTGAGTACATTGTCAGGGTCTTTGTAAGCTTCTTTCGGTACTAGACGGCTGACGTCTAACTGGCCGACTACCTCACCGGTGGTCGGCGCAATGGCGACGATGGTATTGGTTTGCCAGATATTGGCCCAGATATACCCCTCGGCAAACTCCAGCTCATTGAGCTTACGCAGCGGTTGGCCATTGCGCGATACGGTCAGGGTGCTATCGAGTTCGAAATCGGGGGCGCGATGAAAATATAAATGTTCACTGCCATCGGAGCGAATGAGATGAGTGTCGTTATGGGTCAGGCCCCAACCTTGACCTTGATAGCGAAATTGGTCGAGTACTTGTCCGGTCTTAGGGTTGAGCCGCCAGCCGGTGTTGTGACGCCAGCTCAGCAGATACACATTGCCTTTAAACACACTGCTACCCTCGGCGAAAATCGGGGCGGATAATCCTAAGCGCCAGTGTGGCTCTGTCTGTGAATTATCGGGGTGGGGTAAGCGCTCGATAAACGATTGCCCCACCAGACCACTGCTGTGAATAAGGTCGCCCTGATAGAGCTCTAACCCCTGGGTAAAGGCCGGTGCACGCTTTTGGATTGCAACCAAATCGTATTCAAACCAAGGTGCTTGCGTAACGGCTTGTGCGCTGAGTAAACATAAGCACAGAGATGCGAAAGCGACACGGTGAATCAACGCTGGCAACAATTCTCTTTCCTCTGGATCGATTGACGGTTCATAATACCTTTTATTGTTGTCAAAGACAGTGTTGCTGATTCTTGGTGTTTGTAAAATCGGCATATTTTTTACCACGACAGAACAGGCAGTTGTATGACTCGTTTGCGTTCGTTTATTACTCTAACCTTGCTCGGTGGCCTAACCGTTGTGCTGCCCATTACGATATTTCTATTATTGGTGCAGTGGCTTGTCAGTTTTATTGATAGCGCGATTGAGCCGCTCAGTGCGTGGCTGGCCGGTTATGTCACCGTCAGTGGCCATGTGGCAGATATGCTGGGGGTGGGGCTGATATTGGCCGCTTGTTTTACTATTGGCTTGCTGGTGAAAACCGGTATTGGTCGCTGGTTACACCGCAAGGTGGACGGGTTGCTTTCTAAGCTCGCCCCGGGCTACAGCACTATTCGCGAAATGGTCTCGCAAATAGTCGGTGGCGAGGGCAATGCTTCATTGTTAAACGGTAAAGTGTGTCGTGCTTATATCATGGGCAAAAGCAGCCCCGTGTGTGTGACGGGCATTGTGACTGCCGAGCACGAACAGGGCAGCTATACCGTGTATGTCCCTACCGCTCCGGTACCCACCTCCGGGTTTGTTTACCATTTGCCCGCTGATTGCATTGAGCTGTTGCCCGGTGTGACGGTGGAGTCGGCCATGCGCACGGTGATTGCTTGCGGCAGTGGTTCGCAGATTATCATGGCAGAGGTGGCAGACAAGAGCTCCCAAACAATTGAACCCAAGGAGCATTAAACGCTTGCTGGAGTGTCGGTTATCTACTTAGAGCTTTTCGCTTTGTTTTTGCTCGCGGCTTTACCGCGCCCTTTTTTAGCCGGCTTTTTCACCACAGGTGGAGCCTCGGGGGCTTCTTGTTTGACCTCGCTGTTGGTGACATAAACGATAGCCTCGTTGACCGCCGAGGTGACTTTATCGGCCATTTCTTCTAGCTCCTGCGGCGACATAAAAAAAGTCATATCCACATCAAATCGAATATAGCGCGGGGGCAAGCGGTTGAGTGCCACACAGGCCACGTCGGCGATAAAATCGCGGTCGCCGGCACGGGCTCTTTCGCTGGCTTCGTGAATGGCCTGTACCACATGTTTTTCGTAGTAATTATGAAAAGTGTCCAACTCGTCTTGGCTGATAAACGCGGTATGGCCGGGGGAGGCGAGCATTTGGTCTTCTCCTGTCAACGCAAATAAACTTGAGTATAGACCTATCAGCCGTAGGGCGCACAGTAGCGCCTAGAGCCTGTAAGAGCGTAATGGCTCTTGTGTGTTATTGGCCGCGAATGATCTGGCGCAGTAAAAAGCGCGCCGGGTGCAGCGCCTGAGCTAGCGCGCGCTCTAACGGTGGGGGTTCACGGTTGATCAGGCTGGCTAAAAATTCGGCGGCCAAGGGCGTGTAGGCCAGCCCGCGTGAGCCGTGGCCACAATTGATATACAGCCCCGGCCAGTAGGGAGCAGGGGTATCAAGTCGTCGCCGCGCATTTTGAGCCAAACCGGCAAAGTTTTCTGCCGCCGCCATCGCGTCAACCAGAGGCCCTACCACGGGCAGGTAGTCGGGCGTCGTGCAGCGAAAGGCCGCTCGTCCTTCAAGCGAGGCGCTATCGGCTGGGGCAAGCTCGCGGTGCAACTCCGGGCTGATGGCCCGCAGGTGCTCCAAATTCTCGATATGATCATCTTGGTTTAGGGCCAGATTACTTTGGCCAAGATTAAACGTTGCCCCGACGCAATGCCCACTGGGTGTGCTTGGGGCAATATAACCCCGGCTACACAGGGCTGTTTTAAGCTGGGCACTGAGATCACTGGCGGGTAAAAAGCTGACCTGGCCGCGAATCGGTTTGAGTGGCAGGTGAGCACTTTGGCTAAACTCTTGCGCGGAGTGGGCACACGCCATGATAACCACCCGGGCTTGTGCGATCTCTGTACCTGTCGGACCCAGCGTCTGCCAGTGTTCTTCGTGGCGCTCCAGTGATGCTATGGGTGTGTCGGTGCGCAGAGTAATGGCTGGGTGGTCGAGCAAACTTTCGCACAATGCGTGCGGGTTAAACCAACCGCATCCGGGAAAATACAAACCGCCCTGTGATAATTCAACACCGGCCAGTTCAGTTGCCTCGGTGGCACTGACCAGACGGCACAGTTCACTCTGCCCCAGTGCGACTGCCGTTTGGGTCAGTGCCTGGCTTTTGCGCTCGGTATCGGCTAACTGAATCAACCCCGAGCGCTGGCCGTTAGCGGCCTTTTGCCAGTAGGGCCGGTAGTATTGTTGAGCGTAATTAAGTGCTGTTAAATTCCAGCGCGGCAGGGTTTCATCGCGGTGGCTGAGTTTAGCGTAGAGTAGCCCTTGGGGATTGCCCGAGCCTTCTTGGGCGATGTCATGACGGCGTTCAATCACCAAGACTTTCCAGCCGCGCTCGGCCAGTGCCCGCGCGGTATGGCAACCGGCCAGCCCCGCGCCAATCACCAGCGCTGTTTTTACCCCTGCCGGATGAGTGGCCCGCTGCACCACGCCGACCGCACCTTCGCCTTTGCCGGGCGTCACGTTTGTCGGAGCTTGCTGCCAGGCGGCCTGAATCATCTCGCGTTTGCGGCCAAAACCCGGCGTTTTATTAATGCGAAAGCCGGCCGCTTGTAGCCCGCGTTTGACGATGCCGGCAGCGCTGAAGGTGGCCGCTGTGGTCTTTGGGCCGGACAATTGGGCGATGGCGGCAAACAGCTCATCCGACCACATCTGCGGGTTTTTGCTCGGAGCAAAGCCATCGAGAAACCAGGCGTCTACGCGAAAATCTGGCCGACTGTAGGCGGTATCGATGCTCGGTAATAGTTGGGAAAAGCCGCAAGCGGCATCGTTGATGATTAAGGTTAGGTTGACTCGCCCCGCAAAATGCAGCCGGTGAATGCCGGGGCCTAAGTGGCTGGGGTAAGCCGCCAGCAGTTGTTGGCTTAGGCTGGCAAGCTCCGGCCACAACGCCAGTGCGCGGGTAAGATCGCGACGATTGACAGGGAATTTCTCCACACTGATAAAGTGCAGCTGGGCATCATCCGGCGCCTGTTCCAACCACAGCTGCCAAGCGGCCAAAAAGTTTAGGCCGGTGCCAAACCCCGTTTCGGCGATCGTAAAATGCTTGGGCGCTGCGTTTTGGCCGAGCTGGGCAAAGCGCTCGGTCAGTTGGTTGCTGGCTAAGAACACATGGCGGGTTTCGGCCAGACCATTGTGGCGGGAGAAGTACACATCACCGAAATGGGAGGAGGTGGGCTGACCGTCCTCGCCCCACTTAATGTGGGCAAAAGCGGGTGCCTGAGGGCTGTCACCGGTGTTTTCAATCACAGGCCAAATTCGCGGGTGATTTGCTCGCACCAGCTCTGGATGCGCTGCTCAGACAAGTCAAACTCGTTTTCGTCATCCAGCGCTAGGCCGACAAACTGAGTATCGTTATTGATCAGCGCCTTGGACGCCTCGAACTCATAACCTTCATTGGGCCAGTAACCGCAGGGGGTGGCGCCAAGCTTGGCAACTTTGGTGTGTAAGTAGCCCATGGCATCGAGAAACCACTCCGGGTAGCCAATTTGATCGCCCAGCCCATAGAGGGCGACTTTTTTGCCCTGCCAGTCAATATCGTCGATATCGTCCCAAATTTCGTCCCAATCCTCTTGCAGCTCGCCGTAGTCCCAGGTGGGGATACCCAAAATAATGCAGTCGTAGAATTGCGCTTCAATAATAGGGGTCTCGGCGATGTTGTACACATCGACCAGATGCTCCCCCAGGGTTTGGCGAATTTTGTCCCCCGCCATTTCGGTATAGCAGGTGGAGCTACCGTAAAACAGGGCAATCGGTGCTTTACTCACAGCAACTCCAACCACTCAGGTAGCCAAGCGGCTACTTGTTCGTGTGGATCATCGCCGCTGCTGGCGTCCAGCACCAGTGGCTCGCCGACGCGCTCAGCGCCAATATCGCCCATGGCCTCGTCGATGGCGCGCCCGGCCTCGGCGAAGGTGGCGTAACTGCTATCACCCAGGTTAATCACACCGTAGCGCCGCCCGGCAATCGACGGGAAGTCGCGAGTTAGCTCCAGATATAAAGGCTGAATATTGCCGGGTAAATCACCGGCCCCGGTGTTGGAGGTGCAAATTAAAATAATGTCCTGCGGGTTGTCAGTGATATCCGCCGCCTCGGGCAGAGGATTGACCATCGCAGTATGACCGGCATCGTCGATCAGGTCTTTGGCGGTGGCGGCGACGGACTCAGCAGTGCCCATTTCTGAGCCCACCATGATTTGTATGCGTGCCATAAAAATACCTCTCGCCCAAAAGGGCTGCATGATAAAGCTTTTAGTCGCTAAGGTTAAGCGGGCGGCGCTGCGCCGGCAAAATCCAATTGGCGCCAGGCTTCGTAGACAATCACCGACACCGCATTGGATAAATTCATACTGCGACTGTCCGCCAGCATGGGGATGCGCAATACTTGCTCGGGCGGCAAAGACTCCCGTACATCCGCCGGTAGCCCTCGGGTTTCGGGGCCAAACAACAGGTAATCACCCGCTTGAAACCCGGTATCGCTGGGGCGGGGCTTGCCCTTGGTGCTGAGAGCAAAAATTCGTTCGGGCTTGGCCTCGGCAAGAAAGGTGGGCCAGTCGGCGTAGGTTTTTAAGTCGCGCCACTCGCCGTAGTCCAGCCCGGCCCGGCGCAGGCGCTTGTCGTCGAGTTCAAACCCCAGCGGCTCAATCAGGTGCATCTGACAACCGGTGTTAGCGGCCAAACGGATAATATTGCCGGTGTTGGGCGGAATTTCGGGTTCGAACAATACAATATGAAACATAGCGGTTGGTTTGGCTCTTGGGTCGGTTTTCAACTAGGGTGATCTTATTGGCGACAATTATAATCTATGCGTATTTAAGAGTATCGCTATCTGTGCGCTCAGGGGGTGAACATGCTTATTGTGGCACAGTAGTGAGTCTGTAAAGCGCTTATACCTAGTTACACCATATCACCGAAATTACACCATATCACCGACACTCTAGCCTCATTGTTTGAGCACCACCAACCATTAAGTTTACGGTTTATGGGTTGAATCTAAGCTGGAAGTATCAAGTCATAAAGGGTCTCTCTCTTCTCCTTTTGGGGCATCACCTTCCGAGCTGTTTGTCGGGGGCATTATCTACGGTTTGTATTGGCCTGGCTTTTGCTCTTCTCTATACAAAACCGTATCTAGCCCCATATTGCTCGAAGTGTGCGCCGCTTTTGTGCGTTGCCGCTATATATTGCACGGAAAGTGACGATCTAGTGTTCTGGCGATTTGTGAAGTTCGGTGCATGGGGCAGGGCGGTGAATTCTTTTAGCACCAAAAGGTGGCATTTTGACTGAAAAGAAGCAAAGCCTTGTGATTGTAGGCAACGGTATGGCGACCGGACGCCTGTTGGACGAGCTGATCAAGCGCGATGTATCGCGCTTCAATATTACGGTGATCGGTGACGAGCGCCAGGGCAGTTACAACCGTATTATGCTCTCGCCGGTACTGGCCGGTGAAACCGATGTGCCCGCCATTATTGGCAAACCCTCGGCATGGTATCGCGACCGGGGTATTCGCTTTGTCAGTGGCGTTCAGGTAAAGGCGATTGAGCGCGAGCAAAAGTGTGTAGTCACCACCGAGGGTAACCGCCTGCGCTACGATCACTTAGTGCTGGCGGTGGGGTCGCGCCCGGCTAAAATTCCCGCCGAAAATCAAGCGCTGGAAAAAATCTACAGCTTTCGTACCTTGCGCGATGTGGATCGCCTGCTCAATGTGGCGCGCTTTCACGATCGCGATGCCCGCCCAACGGACACCGATGCCCTGGTGATTGGCGGCGGGCTGCTCGGGCTAGAGGCCGCCTACGGCTTGGCATTAAAAGGCTTACGGGTAACTCTGGTACACCGCTCTGGATGGCTGCTCAACCGCCAGCTGGATAAAACCGCCGCGGGCTATTTGCAAAAAGTGGTGGAAGCGAAAAATATCCAATTTATCTTGAGCGATGAAGTGGTGCGCTTTACCGGCTCGCACGAATTAAAAGCGGCGGAGTTTAAATCTGGCCGCACACTCAGTTGTAAGCTCTGCGTGATTGCCACCGGCATTACGCCTAACAAAGAGTTGGGCTTGCAGGCGGGCTTAAAAGGCAGTCGCGGGGTAGCGGTCGATGCCTATATGGCCACCTCCGACAATAGCATTAGCGCTATCGGCGAGTGTGTCGAGTTTAAAGGGGCCACCTTTGGCTTGGTAGAGCCTATCTGGCATCAGTGCACCACACTGGCCGAGCGCCTTTGTTATAACCTTAAATTGCCTTTTGAAAATAGCGCCGTTCCCACCAAGCTTAAAGTTTCGGGGGTGAATTTATTTTCCGCCGGTGATTTTCTAACCTCTGACGAGCACCGCGAGTTGCTTTACTGCGATGATAATGCCGGCATCTACCGAAAAATTTTGCTGCGCGATGACCGCATCGTCGGCGCGGTACTGTTTGGCGATACCCGCGACGGGCAAGACTATTTTGCCATGTTACAAAGCAAGCGCGATGTCAGTGATATTGCACCTTTTTTATTAATGGGGCGCGCCTTTTACGGCACCGAGCCCGATCAAACCGCAGCCGCTTAAATCTATGACTTTATCCGCTCAACTGATTGTGTCAGACGCCGACGCCGAACCTAGCCAAACGGTCAACACCACCTGCTGTTATTGCGGTGTGGGCTGCGGTGTTAGTGCCGAGGTAAAAAACAACCAAGTGGTAAGCGTGGCGGGCAATCAGTCGCACCCGGCCAACCTGGGGCGGCTGTGTGTCAAAGGCTCGTCGCTGCACGAAACTCAGGCCTCGCCCGATCGTTTATTAACCCCCATGTTGCACGGCAAGCCCAGCGATTGGGACAGCGCACTGGGTTACGCCGCGCAAAAATTTCAGGCCATTATCGATGAACACGGGCCGGATGCGGTTGCCTTTTATTTGTCCGGCCAGCTGCTGACCGAAGACTATTACATCGCCAATAAATTGATGAAAGGGTTTATCGGCACCGCCAATATCGACACCAATTCGCGCCTGTGCATGGCCTCGGCTGTGGTGGCGCACAAGCGCGCCTTTGGCGCCGATACAGTGCCCGGTTGCTACCAAGATTTAGAGCAAACCGATGTATTGATTTTAGTCGGCTCCAATACCGCTTTCGCCCACCCGGTGGTGTATCAGCGCATTGTTAAGGCCAAAGAGTTGCGCCCCGAGATGAAAATCATCGTGCTTGACCCACGGCGTACGGCCACCTGCGAAATAGCCGATATTCACCTGCCGTTAAAACCGGGCTCCGATGCCTTCTTTTTTAATGGTCTGCTGCAATACTTGCATCAACAGGGCCACACCCATCACGATTACATCACCGCGCACTGCAACGGTTTTGAAGACGCCTTGGCCGCCGCGGCAGAACAGGTGCCGAGCACACAAGTGGCGGCGGATATTTGCCAGCTGCCCGCCGACGATGTCGAGCAGGTGTACCGATTGTTTGCCGAGCACGACAAGGTAGTCACTGTTTTTTCTCAGGGGGTTAACCAGTCATCCTCCGGGGTAGATAAAGGCAATGCCCTGATCAATTGCCACCTGGCGACCGGCAAAATCGGCAAGCCGGGGGCCACACCTTTTTCCATTACCGGCCAGCCCAATGCCATGGGCGGGCGCGAGGTGGGCGGCCTTGCCAATCAGTTGGCCGCGCACATGGGCTACGACAGTGCCGAGAGTGTTAAGCGCGTAGAGCAATTTTGGCAGGCGCCGAACATGGCGCAAAGCGAAGGCTTAAAAGCGGTGGATATGTTCGACGCTATCGCCGAGGGCAAAATCAAAGCCGTATGGGTTATGGCCACCAACCCCGCGGTGACCATGCCCGATGCAGGCAAGGTGCGCGCTGCACTGCAGCAATGTGATTTATTAATGGTCAGCGATTGCATAGGCAATACCGATACCGCCAAGCTGGCCGATGTGGTCTTACCGGCGTCTACCTGGAGTGAAAAAAACGGCACAGTCACTAATTCCGAGCGCTGTATTTCCCTACAGAAAGGTTTTTTAGCGCCCCCGGGCGAGGCACTGCACGACTGGCAAATCATCGCGCGCTTTGCCGCTAAGCTCGGCTATGGGGCGGCGTTTAACTACCGGCACCCGGTAGAGATATTTCGCGAACACGCGGCACTGTCGGCGCTGGGTAACAACCCCGGCGCCGGGCGGCGCGGGTTTAATATCGCCGCCATGGCCAACATCAGTGAGCAGGCTTACCAATCGCTCGCGCCCATTCAGTGGCCCGTAACCGACGCGGCACCCACCGGCACCAAACGCCTGTTTGCCGATGGCAAGTTCTTCACCCCCGATCAGCGCGCGCGTTTTATTCCCGTTAGCGCCCGCTTGCCTGTGCAAGCGCCCGCGCCGGATCAGGTCATCATGAACACCGGTCGCATACGCGATCAGTGGCACACCATGTCGCGCACCGGCACAGCCGCTAAATTGCTCGGTCATGTGGATGAACCTTATATCGACATTCATCCCGCCGATATCGAGCGCTTTGGACTTGTGGCCGGTGATTTGGCCGTGCTGAAAAATCGCGGCAGTGTTTTCTATGGTCGGGTTAAACCCGCAGACACCCAGCGCCCGGGCGAGGTGTTTGTGCCTATGCACTGGAACGGCAAATACGCCTCCGCCAGTTGCGCCGACGCTCTGGTCAATCCGTTTGTCGACCCTATTTGTGGGCAACCGGAATTTAAGCATACCCCGGTAAACATCAAGCCGTTTCGCCAGCGCTGGAACGGTTTTTTACTGACCAGCCAAGACCTTGAGCCCAGGGCCGAGTACTGGGTCAAAATTACCCTGGGTGGCGGTTTTAAATTTCGTCTGGCTGACGGCGAAGTACCGGCCGATTGGTTTGCTTGGCTCAAACCGCAATTCCCGCATATTACCGACTGGGTAAAAGTGCAGGACTCCGGCCAGCAGTTTTTCCGCGCGGCGGGTTTTATCGACGGCGTACTCGCCGTTGTGCTCAGCACCGCCACCGATAAAAAATCCGCCCCTGAAATGCGCTGGCTGGAAGATCAGTTAAACACCGAGGTGGACGCCAATGCCCGCTTTGCCATCTTGGCCGGTACACCCGGCGCCGGGGTGGAGGACGAGGGCAATATTATTTGTTCGTGTTTTTCTGTGGGAGAAAACACAATCAAAAAAGCCATTGCCAACGGTTGTGGTGACGTAGAAGCCCTGGGGAAAAAGCTGCAATGCGGGACCAATTGTGGGTCTTGTATTCCGGAGTTGAAGGGGTTGTTGCGGTAGGTTTGGTTTTTTTGGTTGGACTTTTTTACTTTTGCCGGATTTCGCCCGGCGGGCGATTCATTCCTTCCCCTTATGATTGTGCTGAGTGTAAGTCAATGGTAGTGGTTGAGCGCACAGGACGTGTGCGAAAGGCATAAGCGCGCATGGAAGCGCGATTTAGGCCGACCGCTAGTATTGGCGGTAGCGAAGGTAGCCCGCAGGGCCCAATCTTCGGGCGCGTTTTGACGTGAATGGATTCACTAATGTCGTGGGCGCATGGATGCGCTGGAGCGACCTTGATTCCTTCTTGTCGCGTTACAAGAAGGAATTCGCCTGCCCGGCGACAGAGGGCATCTAAGTTAAATGTTTCGACCTGTTAAAGGAATTAATTTTTCTGTAAATCAGTATCAGCCGCTCCTACGCATGTGCCGGATTTCGCCCGGCAGGCGAGGTACTTCTTTGGTGAGCAAAGAAGTACCCAAGAAACTCACCCCGCACATCGCAGCCCTTCGGGTTCCCGAATTCAAACCAATTTTGAGGGTCGGAAAAGATCGCTT
Organism: Gilvimarinus sp. 1_MG-2023; assembly: GCF_030548285.1. NCBI lineage: Bacteria > Pseudomonadati > Pseudomonadota > Gammaproteobacteria > Cellvibrionales > Cellvibrionaceae > Gilvimarinus > Gilvimarinus sp. 1_MG-2023. Next base: position 52,675 of record NZ_JAUOSC010000006.1, on the reverse strand, counting down.
CCCAGCGCTTTTCCTTAATTGCACGTCCATGTGCAATTAACCCACAAAATTAGCTCGAATTCGGCTGGATGTGATGGGGGGAGGGGACTTCGTAGCAGGTTTTGTTTTTGCATCAGACATCAGACGTCCGACCTCAGATGCTCACATCATCCATGTGCAATTAACCCACAAAATTAGCTCGAATTCGGCTGGATGAGAAGGGGAATGGAAACTTCGTAGCGAGCTTGGCTTTTGCGTCAGACACCAGACGTCGGACCTCAGACTGTCTTACCCACTAAAATCAACCTCCACTCGGCGCAGTGGCATGGAGGAGGGTGGCTTCGTAGTCTATGTTTGTGTGGCATCAGACATCAGACATCAGACATCCGCCTTCAGGCTGCAACTACGCCAAATTCAATGCTGAACATGAGACGGCTTACTTTCTGATCCTCGATTTCTAACCATATTTTCGATTTTTCTCTGCTTTTTCATGGGTTTAAGAGCCTAAGTTCACGAGACTTAATAAACATGATACATTGCCGATTGCTGTTCAAATTGGCTTCTTTACCTTTCTGTAAAAATGCGCCAATTTAAAGGAAATAATATAAAATACAGTGAGTTGTAGCGAGTTTCTAAAAGCAATCTAGACGGAATACATTGCCAGGCGCATTTTTCAATTCGCACATTAATAAGCTGTTAGGCATACAGGAAGCAAAATGGAATTGAATCCTATCGAAAGAGAAGCAATAGGTTTATGCATAAGCTTAGAGGCTCTGAACGATATAGTGAATCATGCTCTACTTGATGTAAGGAAAAGCACAAGATCTCCAGGTGAAGCTGAAGTCTATTTTAAGGATTTTGTACATCGCTCATTATTTGTAATTCGATTTTTAGACTTTGCTAAAGAAGCTGGCGATAGCAAGTTAACCGGAGTCTCTGGTTCCTGCATAAATGTTCTTGATGAGGCATGCCAAAGTAAAAGCTTTGATGTGGGCGGTAGTGTAGAACGGCTCGAAGTGGCGCTAGAGGATTTACGAAGCTGGCTTGACTTCAAGTCACCGTTAAAGCTTTGGCTACCAACACTTGATATCGAGGCAAAGATTGAGGTTTCAAGGATGGAGTTCTTGAAGATCTCTGGCAACCATTCCAAACATAATATCTCTAGATTGACTGGGGTATCGAAGGGTATCCATACAATCCTTCTAGAACACAAATATGAGGTGCCAATAGAAGCTATACCGCTCGCTCTCGAAGATTTCCAAGAACACCTAGATGAAAACTATTTTATCTATTATGGAACTTGGATGGCTCAGCTATTAAACGATGTTCGATGGGGAATTCAAAGATATCTAGAACCAGTTTATATTTCATGCTTTAGAAAAGGCAGTGATGACTTTTCATATAGATATGAATATCCCGCAGGGTTTGAGAATGAAGTATCAAAACAATGGTTTTGGCGTCTAATGAATCATATACGCTCTGCCCCGTATGTGGAAAAATTCTCGGCCAATAGAATTTTCAAAGAGCAAAGCTCATTAGAATGGGACGTACAGTGAAAATGCCTAACAAGCGCATTTTGTCGGGGCAAGATCACTGGTTTTCCGCTACGCTCCAAACCAGCCGCAAATGCGGGCGTTATACGGCCAAGTTACCCACGAATAGTAGACACCCTGTATAGTTATATTAGCCCTATATGGAGGTGTCCAAAATGGCACGTAAAAAGCATCAGCATTACACTGAAGAGTTTCGCAAAGAGGCCATCAAACGGTCTGAAAAGCCAGGAGTAACGCAGGCGCAAGTGGCGAAGGAGCTGGGTATTAGTGCTCAGCAAATTTCAAACTGGAAACGCCAATTCAACCGTCTTTCGGATAAGCAGTTTAATACCGTAGATGGTGTTGATTACTCCAAGAAAGAAAGTGAAGAGGTTCGTCGTCTAAGGCGTGAGAATAAGCGTCTTCAAGAGGAGATGGAATTTCTAAAAAAGGTTTCTGCGTACTTCGCGAAAGACCAAGAGTGAAGTACGCGTTAATTTTAGAATACGTGGGCCATTACAGCATCTGTTTGATGTGCGACGTTTTGGGTGTGCACCGATCGGGTTTCTATCGGTGGCGAGATGCTCCACAAAGCAAGCGTGAGGCCCGCAAAGAGCAGGTAACTTCATTGGTTAAAGATACCTTTGAAGCGTTTGAGGCTGCCTATGGCGCTCCCAGGATAGCGCAGGAGCTTAATGCGCTTGGCTACAAATGTTCCGTTAACTTCATCGCTAAAATTATGCAGGAACAGGGTATATTGGCGCGAAACGGTAAAGCGTTTAACTACGGTGGCCACGCCCTAACGATGCACAACGTTGCGGACAACTTGCTGTGGAGAGATTTTTCGACGGATCGCCCCAATCAGAAATGGGTCAAGGATATTACCTATGTATGGGTTCGAAATCAGTGGCTGTACCTGGCGACGGTGATGGACCTCTATTCTCGCCGTATTATTGGCTGGAGCCTCGATACGAGCATGACGGAAACGCTGATTACGCAAGCAATGCAAATAGCCATTGATGCTCGCGGGGTAACCTCAGGGTTGATCGTTCATTCAGATCGGGGCACGCAGTATCGCTCAAACAGCTACGTTAGCTTTCTCGAGAGGCGCAAGATAACACGCAGCATGAGCAGGAAGGGGAATTGCTGGGACAATGCCGTAATGGAATCCTTCTATGCTCGGCTTAAGGTTGAACTCATTTATGCCAAGTGCTATCAGTCGATTGACGAGGCAAGATCAGGTATATTTGGCTACATTGAAGTCTTTTATAATCGCAAAAGAAGGCATTCTGCAAACGACGGGGTAAGCCCTGTTGAGTTTGAAGAGAAGGCAGCGATTGCTGCATAAGTAAGGTGTCTATTTTTCGAGGGGAACACCAACGGTACCGAAATAGTGCTCGTTTTCAACCCAAAGCGAACACAAGGCTAACTCTGAATTAATTCAACCATCAGAATGCAAAGGGATTTTAGAATGCACCTACACAATGTTCATATTAAAAATATAAAGCAAGCTAATGAAAACGATAGATTAGCTATATTTGTCGGTGCAGGTATATCAAAAAGCTCTGATACTGATTATATAAGCCTACCTTTGTGGAGTGATTTAATAACTGAGCTAAAGTCAGATTTAGCAATAATTGAAGAACTAGATTATTTAAAATTAGCTCAACTGTATTATCTTGAGTTTGGCGAGCAGGCATACAACCAAACATTGAGGAAATATTTTCCTGAGGACATCACGCCATCGAGTTTACATCGTACGATTTTGAAGGTAAGCCCTCGCGTAATAATAACTACGAACTGGGACTGCATCATTGAAAATGCAATAGAGCAGGAAGGCTATTTATACGATAATATATGCACGGACAAGGATTTAGTCAGTTCAACCAGTCCGAATAAATTTATTAAAATCCATGGGGATTTCAAAAGCTACAATATAGTTTTCAAAGAAGATGATTATCTCAATTATTCAAGAAATTTCCCGCTAATAGAAAACTACATCAAGTCAATATTTTCAACACATACAGTTCTGTTTTTAGGGTATTCCTATAACGACATTAACCTTAAACACATACTGAAATGGATGCAAAGTCATTCCAGTTCAGCTCCTCCGATGTATTTGGTAAATTTTAAAACAAACAAGTCTCAAGAAAGCTACTTGAGAAATCATGGGATCACCACATTATTGCTAGATAGCGACAGCTATTCTATTGATGAAATTCAGCATTTAGAGAAAAGGTCAGCGCTGACTCAATCATTTTTAACATCTATCATTCAAGATGATAGAGCAGTAGACCCGAATGATGATCAGGAAGTTATCAGTTTCATATACGAACGTATAAAGCACCTAAAACAGCTAAGCTCAATAACTCATAATCAAATACGGGGAGCGATAACAAACTGTGGGTTTCTGTACGATGACGATAGCTTAAATATATTAGAGTTGTTCAAGCCCCAAGGAGTCTTGACTACGGACTACAGTGACACCACCAGGTCACTTCACGAAAAATTCCTGGAGATTCTATCTCGTCTAGAATCGTTTGGTGAAGATGAAAAAGAGAATTTTTATCTAAGAAATCCAACGTTTAAGGACATTCTTTCTATCTTAGCTCTAGCTCATATCAAAGGTATCGTTTTACCCAACGATAATGAAAGTGGCAAAACCATATACTTTGTTAACGAGAAAATCGATTCAGCTCAAGACCTAGAAAAGCAAGAGCGAGAACACATATCTTTTTCAGCATGTGAATGCAAAAGCAATGATTTTATAAAATCTTTGTCATCAGAATCTTATGAGAGCTATAAATATGGCAAGTACGAGTTAGCAATTAAGAAAAATTCTGAACTGATTCAGGCCTGTAAAAAGCATCGAATATATTCGATCCTATTGATTGCGCTATTTAACAAAAATGCGATTTTATGGGTGCTCAAATACTCTTTGTCTACTGAACAGAGAAATGAGTTTGAAAAGGAAGAGGAAGTAGAGCTTCAAGGTGAATTTTTTAAATTTCCAAAGTCGGAGATAAAAAAGAATCAAGCCCTGTATGATTTTTTGTCCTTGCACTCCGTTCATCAGAAAGCAAATGAGTGCACAAAAAAATTACTTGATATCACCAAAGCCGTTGAAACTATAAAAGCTGGAGGAATAAGCATAAACAACAATGCAGATGAGCCAGCCTCTACACACATAAACCTATTAATGTTCGCATTGAAAAACCACATAATGATTGATCAGTGCTCACCATACAAGGCGGCTATGAGAGACTTCGTTAAGATTTCTATGCTCCGTCAATCAGTAAAAGAAAGAGTAAAACTCAATCAATACGAATTTTACTCTGCCATCCAATTCTACTCATCAAAAGAACTTAAATCAGAGCTTAGCGTATTTATTAAAAATGAAGATTCTACTCAACTTCGTCTAGACGCGAGTGATGATTGTTCTGAATGGATTATTTCTACTGTTTTGCCAAACTTAACAGATCGATTAATACAAGATCGAAGTTTATTCACTAGCCATGAAGCTAAGTTTGAAAACACCGTGCGATTACTTGCATTTATCGATTTGAGTGACACTCATATTTCAAAAGTTATGAGCGAGTTTTCCCGATTGATTACTAGTAGTTCAACAACTATCGGGACTTATGAAGCAATAAACGAATTTTTAGCACACCAACATAATTTATTTGGTCGAGAGATCGAAACCGCCGTTTTGATAAAGATATTAAACACCTTAATCGACAAAATCACTTCTCAAACAGCCCATGGTTGGGACCAGCATGCGATACTCAATGGATCTATAAACAATTTATACGGTTATATTGGGGTAGTAAAAGGCGAATACACTGATAATGGCAGGGTCCGCCGACTGGTGTCTGAACTTGAAACCTACAAACCAGAAGAGCAGCGTAGGTTTTCAAGATCTCTGCTTTACAGCATCTTTAACATCTCGAACGCTAATGTTCAAAATATTATTAAGAGATTCATTGAAGGCGTCATTTCTCAACCTAAAACGAAAGGCATAGATGATTGGGAGTTTGAACTTTGGTCAGTCGCAGTGAGCTTTAAAGATTTTGAGGAAGAAGCTGTTGCGAAGCTAGATGAATATTTGGAACAGTTTCGTGATGGAAAAATATTTTCATCGCAGCTATATTCACTCAAAAGCTTAACTCAATATTTGGTAGATAAGAAAGGAATTGACGCGATAGAAGAGCTAAGCAAAGAGTTGGGCGATTTAATACAACAGTACGGGGAGCGTCCAAACATTTCATCAATTTGAGTATGCGCAGAAATAGAAAAATGGTTAAAACTTAGATTCTCGACGTAGTCTAGGTTCGGACAGAGGGAGATGGGTTAAAATGCCGTATAACAAGCGACTGTGATTAAAGTCAAGCTTTCGGCAACGTTATCTTTGGCTAATTTATGCCTCCATCCATGGCTGATTATCACGAACCATGGCGTTTAATATTGTCATCATTTTTCGCATGCAGGCTGTTAGCGAAACTTTTTTATGTTTACCATTAGCGACTAGCCGATTGTAAAACTCTTTCATTGGGAGTTTCGGGGAATTCCAAGTCCCCGGAATTCCCCGAGCGTTAGGTGCACAGAGTGAAGCCTCCGACACTAGTAACAACATCATGTGTATTGTTCGCTCTGACGATACTAGCAGCAGACATTGTCTGGTTTCTTTCTACCTATGAGGAGTTTTCGGTGGTAGTGTCGTTGCCGGTACGCTTAGCTTTTCATTTTGCTTGGCTGGTAGTCGCCGGGTGGCTGGTTTACCTAGCGTGGATTGGAAATTCGTGGGTGAGATATTTAGTCTGCGCCAACGCTTTAGTTACTCCGTATTTTTTTGTAGACACCATGCCATTGCTGTATGCGGTTCTTCTGTCATCTTTGCCGGTAGCGGCAATTATTTTAAATTGGTTGCCAGTATCGTCAAGTTACTACCGAAGTCACAGTAACAATGGATCAAGTAGCACCTAACCAGCAGTTGTAGTAAGTTCCGTCATTCGGTATTCACCGGACGGCCCGCCGCTGAACAATGGCGTTAGCGGTTATTGCGCCGCCCTTGATTATCTCTATTAAAAAACCCTGGGTATCCATATGCCCATGGTTGCCCCAAAAATGCCTAGGGCCATTAATAACGTAGTGATGATAAGGCTTACTGAAAAAAGGTAACGTGCCAGTGGCTTTGTGTTTTTTACGCGAAAATATGCCTCTAAAATAAGCAAGGGAAGTATGTAAACACTGACCGCTAACACGGTAAGAAACGGGCCGGAAAAGGTTTTCGGGTCAAAACCTACTGGTTTTTGGAAAATAACTAACCAGCACATTAAGCCTACGCGAACCAGCCATACACCGCTAACCGCCCAAAATAAACGGAGTGCCCAGCGTCTATGCTGTATAAAGTTTTTCGCTATGGCGTAACGGATGGTGAGTGCCGCGGCGCAAATAATGATGAGGGCGTTAATGGTTATTGCCAAATACTGAGTGTAGTCACCGACCAGTTTGCGTCCGGAAAGTATTAAGTAGAGGCCGCTGGTGGCCATAATGAAGGCGGTAATTATATATACGCGGCCACTTATTCTATGAAATCTTGGCGCGTGAGATCTTAGGTAGGGTACTAGTTGCAAGCTGCCTAGCGCGCTAATGGTCGCGGCCAATACTAAATGCGCGCCCAGTATGACATTGCCGGTAAGGTTATTCTTTTCATAACCATGGGGCAGCACTTGGTTCCAATCCGTAAAGTCGCCCCTTAAACCGGAAATAACGTATAACCCCACTATATAAAGCACAAACAACCATTGCCCTGCCGCGACTACAAGCCAGCTGAATACCGCAGATCCAGTGTAGAGCTTCGCTGATAAATCCTTCTTACTGTCCATATTTAATAATCCTTAACTTGTAATAGCTGACGGGTAATTATGGTGATATATCCAACTATAACAGCATATTGGTGGTAATCAAATCTTTCTTCGGGGGCTTACAAGGTGGGGTAGGTGGCGGAGTCGATGCTATTTAGGGCTCGGACTGCTTTTGAGTTTTATTCGGGGCGGCTATGATGGCGCATACCAAGTACGGCAAGTGCTGGCGTTAGGGGCTATTTCCCGCTTTGATTTTTGAGCGAAAGTGGGTATCTGGCTCTAGGTTATCCGCTGTTGCATGCGCTGAATGGTTTTACGCATACGGCGACAAACGACTGATGCTTGCGTATAAATGGATGGGTTAAGTGAGGCTATATGCACGAAGAGGCGGTTAGGATTCAGTCGGGCGATATTGAGTTGGCTGGTACGCTTTGCCTTCCCGGTAAGGCGGGGAGGTTTCCCGCTGTGCTTATGGTCCACGGTAGTGGGGCCCTGGATCGCAATGAGAATACCAGGGGGCAGAGTCTCAATACCTTTAATGCAATTGCCCACGCGCTGGCCGATGCCGGTGTTGCCAGTCTTCGCTATGACAAGCGCGGGTGTGGCAGTAGTTCGGGTAGTTTTATACACGCCGGCCACAGGGATTTGGTGCAGGATGCCACAGAGTGTTTGCATGCGCTGGCCGGGTTTTCGAACGTCTCGGCAGATGAGCTTTATATTCTCGGACACAGTGAGGGTTGTATTATTGCCCCGCAAGTGGTCCGCCAGCGCCCGTTCGTTGCCGGGCTGATTTTGTTGTGCCCGTTTTTGGAGGATATGGCGTCCATACTCAAGCGGCAGGCTGCACAGCTTGAGCGAGAGCTAGCATCGCTGCGCGGCATTGCCGGGTTGTTCTATAAACTGTTATTTGCTGTTACCGGTAGTCCCAGTGCCTCGCAGCGCCGGTTGATACAAAAAGTACTGCAAACCCAAGACCCTGTGGTTCGCAGTGGTTTGGCTCGCTTTCCCGCCAAGTGGTTGCGCGAGCTTTTGGCGCTGGATGCTAAGGCTGTGTTTTCCGGTACCACCACGCCGATGATCCTCGTCGGCGCTGAGAAAGACTTGTAATGTAACCCCGGTGATATAAATAAAATCGCGGCGATTACTCAGGGCCCTTCAGTGACCCTACTGGTAAAAAACATGACTCATATACTGCGGTTGGACCAGAGCCCGGCCAGTATTCTCGGCTCGGCACGCTTAATCGGCCAGCCGGTAGCGCGGGAGGTAACGGACAGCATTATTCAGTGGGTGCAAGCGCAGTCCGGGTAGAATTTTATGATCGCTTTACCTGGCAATAAACCTCAGGTTTGCCCACTCTAAGGTTACCGTCTCAGTTTAGTTCGCATTGTGGTTGATTGCTGCCCGGCCTGGAACCAAAAACGCCGCCACTTTGGCAAAATGGCGGCGTTTTTACGGGTGGGTTTTATAAGCGATTAAAAGGCTACCCGTGCGCCTAGGGCAATGGATTCGCCGTCGCTGGACAGGCCGGTATCCAAGGTGGCGGACACAACGGGGGTTATCCAGTAATTGGCACCGAGGTTGAGTTGAGTGGTGTCACTGTAAACCGTGTGGTGGGCGAGTTCGGCTTTGCCTTCGAGCTTTTGTAAGATCCAACCGCGTGCACCTACGGCGGCCACTAAGCCGGTGTCACTGCTGCCGTAGTCGGGGTCGGTGCGCTCTACGCTCAGGGTGCCGTAAAGGTCCCAGCCGGGGTGTAGAGGCGTGTGATAACCGGCACCGGCGCGCAGGGTGGTGGAGCCACAACCGTTGTCGCCACTGACGTCGGTTACGCTGCCCGTGGCAAACCAGTTGCTGTCAATGGCGTAGTTGCCGTAGGCGCTTAGCCCGTCTTGGTTGCAATCGTAGTCGTCTAAATCTTGCTCGATGTATCTGAGCCCGGCGTGGTTGTAGTTCACCGCCGTTGTACTGTTAGATTGTGCGAAAACCGAGCTGGCGCTAATGACGGAGATAAGGCCGAGTGACAATCCCAGTGCGTTATAGGGTTTAAGCATGAATAAGCTCCTTCGTTGTGTATTATTAAGTTGCTCACTTTATTGCAAAAGCTGATCCAGCCGCGGCAAATGACGCGGAACTTGTGAGCTTGGTCACGTTGCTGCCTGACAGCTGAGCGAATTGAGTGTTTTGTCGGCAGAGCGGGGCTTTGAGACTTGTAGTTTTTACTCGCTATTTTGGTGAAGTCTACAAAAGGCGATGTCTAATGGGTTAACCGCCGACGCTTGATTTGATGACTTGTGGTTTAATGCCATAAGTGTGAGTTGGATGCGGCATCGGGATTTTTTATTTTGAGTGAGCAGGAGCATAGCGTGAATAATACTCAGTACCCTATCGAAGGTTCTTGCCAGTGTGGCCAGGTTCGCTATCAGTTATTGGCCGCTCCCAAAGTGGTGGTGGCTTGCCATTGCAAAGAGTGCCAAAAACTTTCGACCAGTGCCTTTAGCATTACTGCCATGGTCAATGCCGATGACCTTGTGTTTTACGGTGAAATGAAAGATTGGCGTCGTGTGGCCGACAGCGGTAAAACCAGCGCCGCTAAGTTTTGCCCGCAATGTGGCAACCGGTTGTATCACTACGATCCGCAAGAGCCGAATAATATTAAACTCAAACCCAGTAATTTATCGGACACCAGTATTATTCAACCCACTATGCATGTTTGGGTCAGTGAAAAGCAGAACTGGTATGTCATCCCCGATGGAGTGAAGGTGTTTAGTCAACAGCCGTAAGCTTTGCTGTTTAAGTGGGGCTGAGTTTATTCAGGTGACGCCATTTCTGGTTGCCAGGTATGGCCAAAATCATAGCCCTGTTGTCAGCGATTAAGCCGCAAACATCAGAAACTCGCTATACTCGTTAAAGTCCTTATTTTTGAAAGAGCTGTGAATTATGGCCAATGCATCCACGCGGGCAGATTTAGTCCGCCGCCACTTGCCGGAAAATATTGCCCTTCGATTATCGCAGGGGCCAACAGCAAATTATCTGCGCGATTTTGTTTACGGTGCAATCGATGGCTTGGTGACCACGTTTGCTATTGTGGCTGGTGTGGCCGGGGCGGGGTTGTCATCGACGGTGGTGATTATTTTAGGGTTGGCAAATTTACTGGCCGATGGGTTTAGCATGGGCGCCAGTAACTATTTGGGGGTGCGGGCCGATAATCAGCTGAAGTCTAAGACGCGTCAGCAGGAGTTTGAAGAAATTCGCCTGTATCCAGAAGGGGAGGCAGAGGAAGTTCGCCAGATATTCGCTGCCAAAGGGTTTGCCGGTACTCAGCTGGAGGATATTGTCAGTACTATTACCAGTGATCGCACCTTGTGGGTGGACACCATGCTGCAAGATGAACACGGTTTGTCGTTACAAAATCAGGACCCGTTGCGTTCTGGAGCCGCGACCTTTGTCGCCTTTGTTGTGCTGGGGTCACTGCCTTTGCTGCCGTTTTTTATCGGCGCATTTTGGCAGGGTGCTTTTAGCCAGCCGTATTGGTGGAGCAGTGCGCTAACCGGCTTAGGGTTTGTGGTGGTCGGTGCCGCCAAAGGGGGCATAGTCAAAGCCCCTGTGCTCGGGTCTGCTCTGGAGACATTGGCCGTAGGCGGCGGTGCCGCCGCACTGGCTTTTATCGTAGGCCGCTTACTCGGCGGACTCTGATTCGGGTAAGTCTTCCAGTCGAATATCCACCGCCAGTTCATCGGCAATGGCATCGAGTTGGTCGTACAGCTCATCCATATTGACGCCCTTGGGCAGGTGAATAACGCCGGTGGCCTCAAACATCGGCTCGCCCGACCAGGGCATGCTGGAGGTGTCGGTCTCCAGCTCATCCACACTGATGCCGCGACTGGCAAAGGCCTGGGAAACCTCGTAGACAATTCCGCTGCGATCTGGCCCTACCACACTAAAGGCTAAAGCCTTAGGTTTGTCCTCGCCTGGGCTGCTGGCTTTTTCAGCCACAACCCGCAAACCTTGACCGGAGAGGGCGGTTAGCGCGGTTAATAGCGATTCGCAATGTTCCTCGGGCACCGCAACCTGTAGAATACCGGCAAATTGCCCGGCCAGGTGCGACATACGGCTTTCCAGCCAGTTGCCTTGGTTGTCGTGAATGGTTTTGGCGAGCTGTTGCACAACGCCCGGGCGGTCAGCACTGATGACGGTAAGTACGAGAATCTGATTCACGGGTTTTCCTATTATTTTCAGGTTGAGCGGTGGCTTCTGATGCGATCAGGCGCCACCCGATTCTTCCCCTAACGATAACACAGACTCGAATGATTATTCCCTATCAGCAAATACCCGAAGAGACTCTTACAGCGTTACTGGAAGAGTTTGTCACCCGCGAGGGTACGGATTATGGCGAGGTAGAAACGAGCCTGGCCGATAAAGTGGCAGGCCTTCGCCGTCAGCTTAAACATGGCGATATAGCCATTGTGTTCGACCCGGCTATGGAGACGACCTCGCTGGTGCCAGCACGGGATCTGCAAGGGTTTGAAGGTGCCTGATTTTCTGATTGACCGGGCTGTAGCGCCGCGCGCTGTTTTGGTGTTGGCCCACGGTGCAGGAGCGCCGATGGACAGCGATTTTATGCAGCAAGTGGCAGAGGGTTTTTGCCGCGCCGGTATTACGGTGTACCGCTTTGAGTTTCCCTATATGCGCGAGCGCCGTTTGCACGGTACGAAGCGCCCGCCCAACCGCCAACCGGAATTGATCAGCGCCTGGCAGCAAGCACTGATCGAGGTGACGGCGGCGGAAACCTTGCCGGTATTTATCGGGGGTAAGTCGATGGGTGGACGCATGGCGTGTATATTGGCAGGTGTGGAGGCGGTCAGCGCTGTTGTGTGTTTTGGCTATCCGTTTCACCCGCCGGGCAAGCCGGATAAAACGCGCCTGACGCCACTGCAACAGAGCCGATGCCCAGTCTTTATCGCTCAGGGCAGCCGCGACAAACTCGGCAGCGCCGAGGATATCGCCGATTATCAGTTGGGCAATCAGGTGACCCTGCATTGGCTGGAGGATGGCGATCACGATCTTAAGCCGCGGGTGCGCTCTGGCTTCACCCACGATCAACATATTCAAGGTGCCTTGCGTGCCGCCACAGGTTTTATTGATACTTACTTATGAATCATTTATATCTCCACTGTCGTCCGGGCTTTGAAAAAGAGTGCGCCGCTGAAATTACCGAGTTGGCCACCGCAGCCGAAATCTTTGGATACAGTAAAACCAAAGAGGGGCAGGCGCTGGTGACCTATGTCACTCACGAGCAGGACGGCGCGTTACAGTTATTGAATAAGTTGTCGTTTAAGCGTTTGATTTTTGTTCGCCAGTGGTTTGCCGGGCCGGCGCCGGTGAATAACATGGACCCCACCGATCGTTTGTCGCCACTGTTGCAAGCGCTCAAAGATTTGCCGCGCCCCGCCGAGTGGTGGACAGAAACCTGCGACACCAACGATGGTAAAGCTCTGTCTGGTTTGGCTAAAAAGTTTTCAGGGCCCTTCGAGCGAGCGCTGCAAAAAAACCGCTTGTTGGACAAAAAAAGCCCCTGGCGTTTGCATCTGTTGTTTTTAGCCGGTACGACGGCTTTGTTGGGCGTTGCCCCACTTAATAACAGTGCCGCCTGGTCAATGGGCATTGCCCGCCTGCGACAGCCTTCGGCCGCGCCCAGCCGTGCCACCTTAAAACTGGAAGAGGCGTGGCACCATTTCATTCCCGCTGAGCAGTGGGAGGAGCGCTTAGCGGGCAGTATGCGCGGAGTAGATTTAGGTGCGGCCCCCGGCGGTTGGACCTGGCAGCTGGTTAAACGGGGGATGTTTGTCGAGGCGGTGGATAATGGCCCGATGGCGCAATCGCTAATGGATTCGGGTCAGGTTACCCATCATGCGGTGGACGGTTTTGTGTTCGAACCCAAGCGCTCGGTTCATTGGTTGGTGTGTGATATTGCCGATAAGCCGGCGCGAGTGGCGAATATGATCGGTCACTGGGCCGAGAACCTGTGGTTTGAAGAGGCGGTGTTTAATCTTAAGTTGCCTATGAAACAGCGCTACGCCGAGGTGAAAAAGCTGGAGCAGCGCCTGTGGGAGCGATTAAAATCATTGCCCTGCAAAGCAGAGCTTTCTTTTAAACAGCTTTACCATGATCGCGAAGAGGTGACCGGCCACATTCGCTTATACCGTTAGGCCGGTTATTTTTTTAGCAGCGTTATCTTTTCAAAATCAGCCAGCGTTGGACTGAGCTGGTTTAACGTCTCGTGGCGGGCGTCGCTGTAGTACCACTGTTTCCAATCGTGCAAAGAGCGCCACTTAGATAATAAATAACGATGGTTGGTACGCTGAAGATCCTCCAGCGTTTCGCCGTTGATAAAGCCGGGCGCCCGGGTTGCTGCTTCTAATGCTTGTTGTGCAACCACATCGTAGGTGCTTTCCATACCCTCGGCAATGTGTCTTTCGACCAGTACATAAATCATGGCAAACCTTAAACACTGGTATTAATTGTAAAATGTTGTTGTGGCGATTGATGCATTATCAAAACGCTCTTTATTATTGTAACGCATATTGAGCCTTTGCGAATGCTCTTTTGTCCTCGGCTAATAGCAGTAGGCGCCTTAACCGTCAGAGGTTTGTAAAACCAACCACTCGCCAAGCTCAATCCATTGCTGCAAAATATTGTGCAAGCCATGGAGGGATTCGCTCTTGTCATTGGGGGCGGCCAGCCACACATTACCTATATCGGTGAGCGCCGAGATGATCTTGCCGATTGTAACCGCCCCCAAACTGTTTAATAAGCTGGCGGCGGCAATGGACCCTTGCGGCGAGTTTGGTTCGCTGGCGTTCACAGCCTTCAGGCTATTTAATAAATCGCCTAAATGAGCCGATAAGTGGGGTTGGTGCTCACGCAGCAGTACTTGCGTAAGGTGCAGGGTCTGGCTGCGAAAGTGCGGTGATGGCGGTGGTACATCAACGATTGAGTGATACAGCTGCGGCATGAATGCATACTCCGGCACGGCTGTGCGTGCGCTTCATTAAACCGAGAACCCAAGGTCGTCGCGGTGCCACTGACTTGTCAAATAAAACAGTTGCTGCGCGGTGGCGGGAAAGGAAAGGCTGGCACCTAGTGACTGGACTCTTTACACTTTAAGTTTAGGCAAAGAACGCTTAGCGTGCCGAACCATTTATAGATGATATAACGCTATGAATCAGCAAATTGATAATGTTTTAGACACTTGTGGGCTGATGTGCCCGGAACCGGTGATGATGTTGCACCAAGCGGTGCGATCTATGTCGCAAGGGGACGTTATTCAGGTGTTGGCGACCGACCCATCAACGACGCGGGATATTCCCAAGTTTTGTCTTTTTTTGGGGCACGAGTTGATGGCGCAAGATGAAACGGATGGTGTCATGACCTACACCATCCGTTTAGAGAGCTAGCCGACAGAGTTTGTTTACTGGCCTTCTTCTACCAGCATAGAGATAGCAGCCAGTGCCTCGGGGTCTTCCGCTTTAATTTTGTTGGCGATTTGGTGCTGGAAAAAATAGCGGAAATCATCGTGCTTTTGCGCCGCGTAAAGGCATTTATCGCCAGGTAATACCGGGGTATTAATGACCTTGTCGGCATCGGTGAGCATGCCGTAGATATTGCCGTCAAACTGCAGGCGCCAGCTGACCACCTCAACCAGTGTCAGTTGGTGAGTGCCCGCATTGGCCAATACGGCGTGAGTGCCGATGGTGTCGGGTAGTTCTTGCACAACATCGTCTTCGTTTTCGCACTCGAGCTCGTAGTACTCGGCTGAGGTTTCCAGCTCGATGACTTTGTGCATAGGGGCGTCAAAAAAGACCTCGTCGATACCGGCATCATAGTAACCTTCCCACTGGCCGTTGAGTGGGTCACATACTTCCGTGCACGACACAATATCGTTGAGCCAGGGTACTAATCCCACCACTTCGCCGTTGGCGCGTAGGCCCCAAGCAACGACTTTCAGGCTAAACAATTTCTCTGGGTTACTTTCGTTAGAGTAAAGCATTTCCAGCCCATCCAGCTCGGGTGCGAGTCGAATAAAGCGCTGATCGTGAAGCTCACTGAATGATTTGCCTGTGAAAAAGTCCACGACATTCTCACTGTTGTGGCTTTGCTCTGGGGTCTTCATAATACACCTCCCAAGTGAGGCCGATGACGGCACTGACAGTGCTGTCGGGGTTTTTTCGATGATATCGAGATAACCGAAAAAGTGCGCCGCAATTACTCGGCTATCACTATATAAGGTATATGCTTATTGTATTAAGCACAATACTTACTCCTAAAAAATTACGTTCTATTACCTTTGTGCTGTCTGTATAGTTGGCGCGCAAATAAGTTAGCGGGTCAGAGAGAATTGAATACTGCCATTAATGTCGCCCCCCATACCAGTGAACAATTGGTGACGCTGTTTAATCGCTGTTTTGAATCCACCGAAAACACCCGTTTGTTGGGCGGAGCAACCGAGCCTGAGTACCTGCCGGCTACCAGTGAGCGAGGTGCACAAATTCACTTTACTCAAGACTACTTTGCCAGCGCCCTACATGAAATTGCCCACTGGTGTGTAGCGGGTGTCGCGCGACGTGAGCTCCCCGATTACGGCTATTGGTATGCCCCCGATGGCCGCACCCCCGCGCAGCAGGCTGAGTTTGAGCGGGTAGAGGTACAGCCGCAAGCCTTGGAATGGCTGTTTTCGGTGGCAGCGAACTGGCGCTTTCGAGCCAGCGCTGACAATCTCGCTATGGGTCTGGGGCCTTCGGAGCACTTCAAAGACGCGATTTACCAGCGAGCGGTGTCTTTGACGGTCGATACGGTTAACCCGAGGGTTTATCAATTTAGCCGGGCGCTGTTGGCTCGGTTTCAGCCCGGGCAGAGTACGGCATGGCTATTTGCCCCTGAGCGTTTTGCGCGGGAGAGTTTGTGAGCATGGCGCCGGCCACTGCACCGGCACCTGTTTGTCTTATCGACGCGTCAATCTATATTTTCCGCTACTACTTTGCCATGCCCGCCCATTGGTTTAGTGAGCCCGAGGGCCACTCCACCGAGGCCGTTTACGGTTTTGCCGGTTTTCTCGTCCAGTTGTTAACCGAGCATTCGCCCAGCGCCGTGGCGGCGTGTTTTGATGAGAGTTTAGGCAGCGGCTTTCGCCACCGCTTGTCGCCAGATTATAAAAGTTCGCGGGTGTTGCCCGATGAGGCACTGGCTTTTCAGTTAAAGGCCTGCGTCCAGGTGGCGCAGCTGTTAGGGATAACCACCTTTGCCAGTGATGAGTATGAAGCCGATGACCTGCTGGCCAGCTTGTATCGTACTTGCAGCGGCGAGGCTACGCCGGTCGCGATCTTGTCACGGGATAAAGACTTGGCTCAGGTGCTCAAACGAGATCGCGACTACTTGTGGGATTTTAGTGCCGAGAAGCGTTATTATCGCCCCGATATTGCCGTTAAGTTTGGCGTGCAATGTGACCAGTTGGTGGATTATCAAGCCCTGGTGGGCGATGCCATAGACGATATACCCGGCGTGCCCGGCGTGGGCGCTAAAACCGCGGCGGCTCTGTTAAATCAGGGGTACAGTCTGGATGAATTATTGGATAGTCCCGAGCGCATCGCCCAGTTGCCCATTCGCGGCGCTAAGTCTCTTGCACAAAAACTTCCCGATTTGCGCGCGCAAATTGCTCTGTCGCGCCAGTTGGCGCGGTTGGTGAGCGATGTGGAGTTAATTCAATCCAGTAGTCAAATTCGTAGAAAAGAGGTCAATTGCGACCAATTAACCGATTTTTGTCAGAAAATGGGCTGGTCAGCTGGTATGATTCGCCGCCTTGTTTCGCCCTTTACCCCACGCTGAGGATACCGTCCCACTGCCATGAAAATCGTTGTCGATGAGAATATTCCCCTCGCGGGCGCCTTTTTTGAGTCCGCTGCTGAGTTGATTAGCTTGCCCGGACGGGCGTTAACCGCTGCCGATGTCAAAGACGCCGATGCCCTGCTAGTGCGCTCGGTCACTCGGGTGGATGAGGCGTTGCTGCAAGGCTCCAAAGTAAAATTCGTTGGCACCTGTACCATCGGTATGGACCATTTAGATCAGGCTTACCTACAGCGAGCGGGTATTGCCTACACCAATGCTCCGGGCTGTAATGCCAATTCGGTAGTGGAGTATGTCTACGCCGCGCTTAGCCACTTAAATGTTGACTGGCACCAGCGCTCGGTCGGGATTATTGGTTGTGGCAATGTGGGTGGTGCCCTGTACCGATCGCTTAGTTCGCAGGGCGTTGAGTGCCGCTGCTATGACCCATTTCTTACCCGCGAGCAAAACCCGGATTTAACCGATTTAGAAGAGGTGTTGCAGTGCGATATCGTCAGCATGCACACCCCCTTGACCACCACCGGCCAGCACCCGAGCCGCCATATGCTGGACTACACCCAATTG
This sequence comes from Gilvimarinus sp. 1_MG-2023, assembly GCF_030548285.1. Taxonomy (NCBI): domain Bacteria; kingdom Pseudomonadati; phylum Pseudomonadota; class Gammaproteobacteria; order Cellvibrionales; family Cellvibrionaceae; genus Gilvimarinus; species Gilvimarinus sp. 1_MG-2023. The sequence goes on along the minus strand of NZ_JAUOSC010000006.1, from coordinate 34,839 downwards.
CGTAAGCTGCGCGACGATGTGGTGTTGCTCAATTGCGGCCGCGGCGCGGTGATCGATAACCGCGCGCTGCTGAAATTAATGCAAGAGCGCGACAATCATATTCAGGTGGTGTTGGATGTATGGGAGGGAGAGCCCGAAATCAGCGTCGATCTGCTCAATCGTGTACAACTTGGCTCGCCCCATATAGCCGGCTACAGTTTCGATGGCAAGCTCAAGGGCACTGCGATGATTTATCAGGCTTTTTGTCGCCACTTTGGCTTGACCGAGAAGGTACACCTGGCCGATGTGTTGCCTGTGACGCTCAATAACCGTCTCGCTATGCCAGAGGGGGATGCTTGGCAGGTGATTGGCCAACTGATTGAAAAGGTGTACGCCATTGAAGCCGACGATCGAGCCCTGCGAGAGATGGTGGCCGATGGTACCGAGCCGGTGGCGACGGGCTTTGATCGTTTACGCAAACAGTATCCGGTGCGCCGCGAGTTCAGCAACTATCGGGTTGCTGCCAGCGGCAATCCAGAAATAGATGCGCCCTTGGCGGCGCTTGGTTTTAATCTGGAGTCCTAGCCACTGTGTTAAAACTGGGGATTATTGTGAATCCGTACGCAGGGCTGGGCGGAAGTGTTGCTCTTAAGGGCAGCGACGGCTCCCATACGCGCGATCAAGCCATGCGGCTGGGAGCCCAGCCCCGAGCTCTGGATCGTATGCATCGCGCCTTAGCGCCCCTGCAGGGGGCTGCTGTCGAGCTGTATGGCTACGCCGGTGATATGGGGCAGGCAGCGGTGAGCGAGTTAACTCTGCCATTTCATGTCATAGGCGCGGCGGCCACAAATCCGAGTGGCGATGCCGACACTCGCCAACTGGCCGTTGCGTTACAAGCGCAGGGGGTGGATTTAATTGTCTTTGCCGGTGGCGACGGCACGGCTCGGATTGTGGCCGATGCAATTGGCACCCGTGTGCCGGTGATGGGTGTGCCCGCCGGAGTCAAAATTCACTCCGGGGTTTACGCTATAACACCTGAGGCGGCCGGTCGCGTACTGCTGAACCTAGCGCAGGGGCATTGGGCTCCCTTAGTGGATGCCGAAGTGCGCGATATTGATGAGGCGGCCTTTCGCCAGGGGCGGGTGCGTGCCCGCCATTACGCTGATATGCGGGTGCCGCTGGAGGATGATGCGATTCAGCAAGTGAAAAACGCCGGAGCCGCAGTAGACGAGCTGGCCCAGCTGGATGTGGCGGCTGAGGTGGTAGAGCGTATGGATGACGATACACTGTATTTGCTCGGCCCGGGTTCCACCACGCGCGCGGTGATGAGCGAGCTGGGTCTGGAGGCCACGCTTTTGGGGGTGGATATTGTTCACAGTGGCCAATGTATTGTGGCCGATGCCACCGAGCGCGACATTCTCAACGCTATGGCCTCGCACTCAGGGCCCACGGTTATGATAGTCACCGCGATTGGTGGCCAAGGGCATATTTTAGGCCGGGGCAATCAGCAGTTCTCGCCTCAGATCGTACGCCAAGTTGCCCGTCAGAATTTGTGGGTTATCGCCACGACAGAAAAATTGAAAACATTGGCAGGGCGGCCTTTGTGGGTGGATACCAACGACCCACAATTGGACATGCAGCTGGTGGGGCTGATGCCGGTTATTTGTGGCTATCATCAGGAAGTCTTGTACCCGGTTGGAGGTGAACATGTTGCTGGATAAACCGCGCCTGCAGGCTCTGCTGGATGCGGCCGCCGTCAGTGCCGCTCAAGGGCTGGACAGCCGTCGCCTGTTTCACGGCCGCGGCCAGTGCTACCCAGGGCGTGAGCATATTGTGGTGGATTTTTTTCAGCCGGTTTGTGTGATTATATTTTTTGCCGAGCCCGCTAATGGGGAGTTGCAACAACTGCTCAATGAGCTGACTCCCCTTATGCCCACCCCTGTGGATACTATTGTGGTGCAGCGCCGTTACCTTGAAGGCAGTCCGAGCGAAGTGCTGCGGGGGCAGATTCCCGATGTTTGGTGCGCCCAACGCGGCGAGCTGCGCTTTAGTTTGTCCCTCGACCGCCAGCAAAACCTTGGCTACTTTCTCGATATGGAGCCCGGTCGGGTGTGGCTGGAGTCGATTTGCGCGGGCAAAAAAGTGCTCAATTTATTTGCCTATACCTGTGCGTTTTCGGTGGTGGCGGTTGCCGCCAAAGCGGAGCAAGTGGTGAATGTGGATATGAGCAAAGCGGCTTTAGCGCGCGGCAGGCACAACCACCAAATCAATGACTTGGATAAACGCAACAGCGGCTTTTTGCCTGAGCAAATATTAAAATCCTGGAGTCGGGTTAAAAAGCCGGGCCCTTATGACATTGTGATTCTCGACCCGCCCAGCTTCCAAAAGGGCAGTTTTGTCGCCAGTCGCGATTACGCAAAACTGATTAAGCGCTTGCCTGAATTAATGCCCGCGGGGGGCGAGGTGTTGGCCTGTCTCAATGCACCTGAGTTGCCAGTGAATTTTTTGAGCGACTTATTCGCTCAATATTGCCCCGGGGCCAAGTTAATCGAGCGTTTGCCGGCCAGTAAAGATTTTCCCGATCGCCACCCGGACCGTCAACTGAAACTGACCCACTGGCGAGTAGAGGCGGCTTAACTCACCCTCTGGCAGTAGGTTGCTAGCGGGTGAGTAGGATTTGCATGATGGTGTCAATCGCGCTGGATGACTTCCCCTTGAGCGCTGCGCGCATTAAATCGATGGCGGGGGCAAAGTCACCGACTATGTCACCGGTGGCAGCCACAGGCTCTAGTTGCCCATTGATGTGAGTAGCATGGCTCGACAGCTGAGAGCGGCAGCTGATTAATCCACTGAGCAACGTAAACCCTTTGTGGGTCAGTGTGGCTTGGTCCACGGCCTCTTGCCGAATAGTATCGTCGTAGCGGATGTAATCTTCGTCAGCCAGCCAAAGCAGGGTGGCTAGGCACGCCATATGGCGCGGGCTATGTAGGCCGAACTCATCGGGGGAGTCCGGCCCGGCAATATCCTCAATAAAGACAGTTATTTTACGCGGGAAGTTGGAGTACAGCAGATTCAATGCGCGAGCGGCGTCTTTATGAAAGTCGCTGATGTGAATGTCGCCCATAAAATCCTCTATTGCGTGTAGCGTTCCAAAAAGTGGCCCAGCCGATCAATGGCACGGGTAAGCTCGTCTTCGCGGGGCAAAAAGACAATGCGCATGTGATCGCGATTGGGCCAGTTAAAGGCGGTGCCCTGTACCAGCAGAATTTTTTCCTGAATCAGGAAGTCCAGCACCATTTGCTGGTCATCCATAATTTTGTGGCGGTTTAAATCAATTTTAGGGAACAGATACATTGCCCCTTTGGGTTTAACGCAGCTGACGCCGGGTAGCTCGGCCAGTGCTGCCATTGCCGCATCGCGCTGATCGCGCAGGCGCCCACCAGGCATAATCAGTTCATTGACGCTCTGATAGCCACCGAGTGCGGTTTGCACAGCGTACATGGCCGGTACATTGGCGCACAGGCGCATTGAGGCGAGCATCTCAATACCCTGCACATATTCTTTGGCTTTGTGCTTGGCGCCACTGATCACCATCCAGCCCGAGCGAAAGCCTGCTAGCCGGTAGGATTTTGATAACCCGTTAAAGCTGATGCACAAGGTGTCGTGCACTAATCGCCCCAGCGGCACAAACTCGGCGTCGTCGTAGAGGATTTTGCTGTAGATTTCATCGGCAAAAATAATCAGGCCTTTTTCTTCGGCCAACCGCACCAACTGTTCCAGCACTTCTTGGCTGTAAACCGCCCCGGTGGGGTTGTTGGGATTGATCAGTACTATGCCGCGAGTTTTATCGGTGATCTTTTGTTTAATGTCTTCAATGTCGGGAAACCAGTCCGATTGCTCGTCGCACAGGTAATGTACGGCTTTGCCCCCAGCCAAATTCACCGCAGCGGTCCATAGCGGGTAATCGGGGGCAGGGATTAGCATTTCGTCGTTATTGTTGAGTAAAGCCTGCATGGACATGACGATTAATTCACTGACGCCGTTGCCGAGGAAAATATCGTCAATTTCGACGTCGGGCACACGCAAACGCTGGCACTCTTGCATAATGGCTTTGCGCGCTGCAAATAAACCGCGCGAGGCGACATAGCCCTCGGCGTTAGGCAGGTTGTAAATCACATCCTGAATAATTTCATCCGGGGCGGAAAATCCGAAAGTGGCTGGGTTGCCGATATTAAGCTTTAGAATTCGGTGCCCTTCTTCCTCGAGCCGGTAGGCGTGCTCGAGTACCGGGCCGCGTATGTCGTAGCAAACCCCGTTTAGCTTTTCGGATTTTTTAATCGTTTCCATTTACAGTAAACTGCCTTTAAGTCGAATCTGTCTGTTGGGTTTAATACCTAGAGTGCTATGGTTAAACCACACAAGTAGTCAATCATCCGGTTTGCTGGCCCAATGTGTCAAGGAGTTGTTGATGTCGCAAAACAAAAAATTCAGTGATGCTTATTTTCGCGATCGTTTAACCCCCGATCAATACACAGTTTGTCGGGAAAAAGGCACAGAAAGGCCGTTTTCTGGCCAGTACTGGGATGTTTTTCGCGACGGCACTTATCACTGTCGAGGCTGTGGTGAGCCACTGTTTAAATCGGACGCAAAGTTTGATGCCGGCTGTGGTTGGCCCAGTTTTTTTGCCCCTGCAACCGATGGGGTGATACGCGAAGAATTTGATGCAAGTCACGGTATGCGTCGCACCGAGGTTTTATGTGAACGCTGCGGTTGTCACTTAGGGCATGTCTTTGCCGATGGCCCAGAGCCTACAGGTATGCGCTACTGTATTAACTCAGCTTCGATTGAGCTGGATGAAAAAAGCGATTAATCGTAAATTTGTTTTTTCTTCCAGCTGTCGTCGTCCTCCAGCTTGTCCCAGGATTTTTCTACCTCTTCTGGCGCAGACTTTTTAGTAGGGTTCTGCGCGGTGTATTCCTGTTCGTATTTTTCGATAATAGCGCTTAGCTGGGCAATCTGTTTTTGGTAGCCCTGCTTGGCGTTTTCTTTGAGCAAGAGCTTGCGGGCCAGCGTGTAGTGATGAATGGTCAAGCGCAGCTTGCCCTCGGCCTGGGCTTTTTTGGCCTGCTGAATGTACGTATCGACGGACGATTGCAGAAGCAGACGCCGCAAGTGCAGCATTAAATTTTTGGCGCTGGCTTGGGTTAAACTGCCAGATTGGGCTTGGTTGGTGATGTACTGACCAAGTTCGCGCAGTAGGGCGTTCGCAGATTCGGTTTTCTCTGTGGGAATTTTAACTTTACCGCCTTGGACGGGCAGTGTTTCTAGCTGTTTGCTGTAAACCTGAAATTCGTCACTATGGCCATCGTTCGGGGCCAATTTGGCCAGTTGTTCGCAGGTGTTGAGTAGCACCCGATAGACGTATTGAGCTAATTCGGTGGGTAGGTAACCGGGGGGGAGCTCTGCGACAATTATTTTAAAAAGCTGCTGGCGTTGCTTCAGGGCTTTTAAAATACGCGCCTGCTGTTTTTTCTTTTTAGCGATATGCTGGGTAATGAACACATAGCACACCAAGGCTGTCGCCAAAATGATGAGTGCGGCAATGGCCAGTACAGATGTCATAAACGCCTCTGTGTAAACCCTCAGGCATGGACCGGAAGGGGGGAGATAAACTCATTAGTTCTCAACAGATTATAGCATTTTGGCCTATAAAGCAGCATTGTTCGGGCTGATGGTGAAATATTAGCCTGCCGACTTTCTAAATTGACGACTTTCAGAGCAGATTGGTGAAACCTTATTCAGTTTGCTTGCTGTAATTGCTGCCCGCTGTAAGTTGTTGTTTCGCCCCATAAAAAAAACACACAACAAAGTGTTGACAGGTGCCCAAGGCGTGCTTAGAATGCGCCCCTCTTTTGAGAGACACGGTCCCCTTCGTCTAGAGGCCTAGGACACCGCCCTTTCACGGCGGTAACAGGGGTTCGACTCCCCTAGGGGACGCCAAGCGGAAATAGCTCAGTTGGTAGAGCACAACCTTGCCAAGGTTGGGGTCGGGAGTTCGAGCCTCCTTTTCCGCTCCATTTCCCCCTTTTTTATGGGGAAGGATTGTGTCAATTTAAAGAGAAGTCCTGTGTCCCCTTCGTCTAGAGGCCTAGGACACCGCCCTTTCACGGCGGTAACAGGGGTTCGACTCCCCTAGGGGACGCCATGCGGAAATAGCTCAGTTGGTAGAGCACAACCTTGCCAAGGTTGGGGTCGGGAGTTCGAGCCTCCTTTTCCGCTCCAAATTTAAAGGGTCAGCGCTAGCGCTGGCCCTTTTTTGGTTTTACTGCGTTATTTTTTTGCTTTGTGGTGGACCTGTACCATCGAGCCCACCTTAAGCTGTTCAGCATTCAGCATTCAGCATTCAGCATTCAGCATTCAGCATTCAGCATTCAGCTGATATACTCCACAGCCTAGCCATACACTCTAGTGTAGTCCCAGTATGCGCGCCCGTTCTTTGGAGTAATCAAAGGCTTCGCCTGCGCTTACGGCTTGATGAAATTGCTCATCTAACCGCTGGAACTTTTCAATTTCTTCATCGGGCATATAATGCAGGCAGTCGCCGCCAAAGTGCCAGAGTAAGTCTCGCGGTAAGAGCGGTGTTAGGTGTGCGAAGCTGGCAATGGTTTGTGTTAGTAAGCGTTGGCCTTGCTCAGAGTACTCGATACCCTGCAGCGAGGGTAAACTCTCCAATTGGCTTAAATACTCCAATGCTTGCTCATCGGCCTGATCGTTTACGAATGGCGGTTGCTGCTGGGTGGCGTGTATAAATTGCGTCAGTAGGTTGCGATGAAAATCGCGATAGGCGGTTTCGGCGTCGGATCCCGACATGGTTCTGTCTCCACAAAAAAACGATGTACTGAGCCACTCAGGTGGCAAATATTAGAGGCCATTATGACAGCTGCGCTCTCGATTAAAAATCTCCATAAAGTGTACGACAATAAGTTTGAAGCGCTGAAAGGCATTTCATTGGAAGTTCAGCCCGGCGATTTTTACGCGGTGCTTGGTCCCAACGGGGCAGGCAAGTCGACTACCATCGGCATTATCAGCTCTCTAGTGCGTAAAACTTCGGGCGAAATTAAAGTCTTTGAGCACGATATTGATAAAGACTTCTCGGCGGCTAAGCAAGAGCTGGGTATCGTGCCGCAAGAATTTAATTTCAGCCAGTTTGAAAAAGTGCGCGATATTGTTCTGCAGCAAGCGGGCTATTATGGCCTGCCGCGCGCTCAGGCGGCTGAACAAGCCGATAAGTACTTAAAGCGGCTGGGGCTTTGGGATAAGCGCGATACGCCAGCACGTATGCTTTCAGGCGGCATGAAGCGCCGTTTAATGATTGCTCGCGCGCTGGTACACGAGCCGCGTATTTTGATTTTGGACGAGCCTACCGCTGGGGTGGATATTGAGTTGCGCCGCTCAATGTGGGAGTTTCTACAAGACATTAATGCCCAAGGCACCACCATTATTCTCACCACCCACTACCTAGAAGAAGCCGAGAGTTTGTGCCGCAATGTGGCCATTATTGACCGCGGTGAAATTGTGCAAAACACCAGTATGCGCGAGCTGCTGACACGTTTAAACCAAGAGGTGTTTGTGTTTGATGTGGCGGGTGCTTTATCTGTCGCGCCCAGCTTAGCGGGGCATAAGGTCGCGTTGGTGGATGAACACAGTTTTGAGGTAGAGGTGGAAAAGGGCCAATGCCTCAATCAGTTGTTTGCCCAGCTGACTGAGCAAAAAATAGAAGTGGTCAGTATGCGCAATAAGGCCAATCGGCTGGAAGAGTTGTTTGTGTCACTGGTGGGTAAGCCATTGGCTGGGGAGGAAAAACCGTGAATATCAATGGTCAGTGGGTCGCGCTCTCAACCTTGGTGCGCAAAGAGGTGCGGCGATTTACCCGTATTTGGGTGCAAACGTTGTTGCCGCCGGTTATCACCATGTCTTTGTACTTTGTAATATTCGGCAAATTGATCGGTTCTCGGGTCGGTACTATGGACGGTATTAGCTATATGCAATTTGTAGTGCCGGGGCTGATTATGATGGCGGTGCTGACCAACTCGTATTCCAATGTTGTGTCTTCGTTTTTCAGTGCAAAATTTCAGCGCTCGATTGAAGAGCTGTTGGTATCGCCAACACCCAACGTCATTATTCTGCTCGGATACTGTACCGGCGGCATGGTGCGCGGGCTATTGGTGGGCGCTCTGGTGACAGGGGTGGCGTTATTTTTTACCGAGATTCAGGTGCATAGCTGGCCGCTGACGGTGACCATTATTTTGTTAACCTCGCTATTCTTTTCACTGGCGGGGTTTCTCAATGCCGTATTTGCCAATACCTTTGATGATATCTCCATTGTGCCCACCTTTATTCTCACCCCGTTGACTTACCTCGGGGGGGTATTTTATTCGGTTAGCGTGCTGCCCGATTTTTGGCGTTACGCCTCACAGCTAAATCCTATTTTGCATATGGTTGAAGCCTTTCGTTATGGGTTGCTAGGGGTAGGGGGGGAGCATGTTTATTGGGCCTTTGCGGGTTTGATTGTGTGCACCGCTATATTGTTTTTTATTGGTTTATATTTGCTTAAAAATGGCAAGCGGCTGCGAGCTTAGGGGTGGTGGATGACAGAAGTAACGGATAGCCCGCTGGGCAAAAGCAGTGAATATACCTCCGAGTACGATCCCGCTTTGCTGTACCCCATCGCCCGTGTGCAGTCGCGCCAAGTGTTGGGTCTGTCACAGGCCCCGCTGCCCTTCACGGGGGAGGACGTCTGGACTGGTTTTGAGTTGTCTTGGCTAAACCTAAAAGGCTTGCCGCAAGTGGCGCTGATTGAGTTTAGCTTGCCCTGCGAGAGCCCCAATATTATTGAATCCAAGTCCATTAAGCTGTACTTGAATTCGTATAACCAGACTCGGCTGGCCAGTGTGGGTGAGGTGGCTGAACGTATTGCGCGCGATTTCACCGCCGCCGCCGGTACTAGCGTTACTGTCCATGTGTCGGCCTTATCGGATTATCAAGCGGTCGGTAGCTTTGACCAAGCGCCTTGGCGGGCCGAGTGTATCGACGGGCAGGATGTCACTATTAGCGAGTATTCTCCCAATGCCGAGCTTCTGAGTGCGGCGACTGATGCGTGTGTAGAGGAGAGCCTCTATAGCGATTTGTTGAAATCAAACTGTCCGGTCACCGGTCAGCCCGACTGGGCCAGTGTTTGGATTCGCTATCGGGGGAATAAATTAGATCGGGCGGGCTTGTTAAAGTATATCGTCTCGTTTCGCGAGCATCAGGACTTTCACGAGCACTGTGTGGAGCGTATCTATTGCGATATTATGGCTCGCTGCCAGCCTCAGTCACTTGAGGTCTACGCGCGCTATACCCGGCGTGGTGGGTTGGATATTAACCCTTACCGCAGCAGTGAGTCGAAGCCATTACCTGCAGTACGGTTAGTCAGACAATAATCTTATCACTCAATTTCTCGGCGGCTTTTTTCAGGGCCGCCAGGACATTTTCTTTGTCGTAATTGCGCACTTTTTCCAGGTCGAGGTACATCGAAAAGCCCTCGGTACGGTCTTCAAAATAGGTTTGATTGCGACCTAGGTCTTTGCGCAGTCCGGCTACCTCGTACACCTTAACCGGGGCGCTAAAGCCTTTCACCTTTATCTCGCCTTTATCGCGGCATAATACCGAGTCTTTAACCAGTGACCAGGTTTCGTGAGAGATTAATATTTCATCGGGAGAGGCGGCCGACTCTAAACGGCTTGCCAGGTTCACATGAGTGCCGAGCACGGTGTAATCGAGGTGACTCGAGGTGCCAAATGTACCGACGGTGCAGTAGCCGGTGTTGATGCCCATACGGATTTGCAGCGGGCGCTTAATACCTTGATTCCACCATTCTTGCTGGAGTGATTTCATGCGTTTTTTCATGGCAATCGACATGTGCAAGCAGCGCAGGCAGTCTTCTTTTACACCCTTGCTTTCACTATCACCGAACAGCACCATTACCCCATCACCCATAAACTTATCAATGGTGCCGCCGAAGTGAGAGACGATTTTAGTCATTTCGGTGAGGTATTGATTGAGCAGTTCGGTTAAGGATTCGGATTCCATCTCCTCGGAGAACTGGCTGAAGTCTTTAATATCTGAGAAAAAGACGGTGATTTTTTTCCGTTCGGCCTGTAGGGTTTCATCGCGCCCCTGATTAATCGCTTGCCACACCGCCGGTGCTAAATAGCGCGAAAGCTTGTAGGCGCGGATTTTGTGCCATTTTTGTTCGTTTAATAGTTTACTGTTGGAGATTTTCAGAGCGTGGAAGCGCTGGTGCATATAAAGCGCGTAAGCTAAAAAGTAGGTGATAATGCCAATTAAGCTGACCGCACTGATTTGAATATCGCTGGCAAAAATAAGCTGAGGCTGGTGAATTAATAAGCTGGCGCCAACGCCACATGCTAAGGCTGTGTTATCTTCCAGCCAGCGCCGCAGGCCACCATTGAGTAAGGCGTTGAACTGGATCATGGCTAGGAATAAGATACAAGGCAGCAGGGAAAAGCTAATAAGGTTAAGTACCACCCCAACGAGAGCTGCGTCGGAGTAAGACAGCCAGCGATTTACCTTCTGGATGTTGTCTTCAGTTTGTCGACTGGTATAAATATACGCGCCGTAGGCGTAAATCAATAAAAATACAATGGCACCCAGATACAGCCAGTCTAGCGCTTTCCAGTCCATCATGGCTGCCAGTGTGCCGCCTGTGGCGAAACACATCAGGGTGCGAAAATAATACTGCTGCAGTACGCTTTCGTCTTTCTTTTGTTTTGTCGTTTGTTCTTCAGTGGTCTTGGTCATTATGCATAATGTCTTGTGAATTCGGCTTGCTCAGTTAGTTAAAGAATAAGGCGCCTTAACTTTTAAGCCTTTCTCTCATATTAATCGGGTTGGTACGGCGAGTCTATGATTTAAACCTGCCGGTTTATTTCATGCGCAGATCTAAATACTTTTCTTCTAGTTCGGCGTACTGTGCCTCCAGAGTGGTGTAACTCTCTTTGAGGGTTTCTAACTGATCGGCCAGACCGGCATCATCTCCATAAACGGGGTCAGCGGTGTTGCCCTTAAGTTGCTGATTTTCGGTCTCCAGCATATTTATGTGAATAACCAGCTCTTTGGCCTCAGAGGCGTACTGCTGCAAAGTGGTGCGCATTTCGGTTATTTCTTGCTGTGCGTGGTTGGCATCTTGTGCCTTGGCTTCGTATATATTGAGTTTGTTGAGGGCGGTATCCAACTCACTTTCCAGCAGTTGAACACAGGTTTCGGACTCTTTAACGTAGCGTTCCTGCTGGCTGAGTTGGTTTTGCAGCTCGTTAATCAGCACTTCTTTTTGTTCGGCGCTCTCGGCGTCTTGCAGTTGCTTTTGCAGTTTATTGATTAGGCGGTGCTGATCGGCGGCCACATTGCGCAAAGTGTTGAGCTGGTCGTTAGTGCGCGGATCGGGCTTGGTTAAAGTAATGGATTCGGTGCGCACAGTTTGCGAGATATTATTGCCACTAGCAGCCTCAATGGTTTGGCTGATGTCATCGTAAACGGCATTATATCGAGCGAGAATGGCGCTGAATTCATCTTTATTTTCCATGCCTTCACTCAGCTCAGACAGCTGATCGTGGTAGCCTTGGGCTTCATCTCGTGCAGCATCCCACTTGCTTTCCATCTCAAAAAAGAGTTTTTTAAATTTCTCTAGGTTTTCAATGCGCTTCTGCGCATTTTCTAGTGCCTGGGTGAGGTCTTCACTGCCATCCCCATTCTCGCTAGAGGTTGGGGACAGCGCCGCGAGCAGTTCTCCAATTTGAGTCCAGTGCTCACTACCTAAGCCGCTGCCGTCACCGTCCAGCTCTAGACATAGAATGGCATGTCGAATGGCGGCGGCACGAGCAACAGTAGACAGAGCGTCGGCTTGAGGGGCATCGATATCGGATTCTGGTGCTTCGCTTAAAAATACAGCTTGAGTGCTGGCAAGCTGTGCTTCCAGATAGGCTTGAGGGGCTGTATCAGGGGAGGGCGGTGGCTCGGGTGTTGCTTGAGCCGGTTTTTGTATCGCCTGGCGCAGCTGATCTTGCTGGCGGGCGAGTAGCTGCTTTAATTTGCGGGCGTGCAACGCCAGTAGCAGGCATAGAATAATCACTGCCAGTACCGCCTCCAAGCCAATGATGAGCACTAGCCATGGTATGTGCATAAACTGCAAACCCTTATTTATGTTTTATCCGATTATGGAGCACTAGAGCCATTGATGCGAATTTTTGTGCCGTAAGAGTATATAAATGTTGTTAGAATTTGTCTTTTCATGGGTTTTAAAGACAAATGAGGCTGTTATGGACGCCATTGAAGCATTAACACACAGGGTTTCTACACCCAAATTACAGGCGCCGGGCCCGAGCTCCGAGCAGTGGAGGCAGCTGCTGCGGGCTGCTCAGCGCGCCGCCGACCACGGCCAGCTGCGCCCCTGGCGTTTTTTGACTATCGAAGGAGAGGCGCGCGAGCAGTTAGGCCAATTATTTTGCGACAGCGCACTGCGTGATAATCCGCAATTACCGGATACGTTTCAGCAAAAATTTAAAAATATGCCTCTTCGCGCACCTGCGCTATTGGTGGTGATTGCAAGCTGCCAGGATCATCCTAAAGTGCCACAGCAAGAGCAGGTAATTGCCGCCGGTGCCGCGGCGCAAAATGTAATCAACGCCGCTTTTGCACTGGGTGTGGGGGCTATGTGGCGCACGGGCGATATGGCTTATAACAGCCATGTTTGCCAGGGATTAGGTTTAGCCGAGAATGAAAAGCTGATTGGCTTTATCTATTTGGGAGCCCCCGCAAGTGCTTCTAAAAGCCTGCCGTCTATATCCGAGCCGGAAGAGGTGTGCCAGAGTTGGGGGGAGGTTCAGGCTTAGTAAGACAGCGGAGGAGGGGGCGGTGTCAGGGGTCGATACACTTGCCTCTGCGCCCGACCACTGCGCAACCACCTTCCAGGCAGGCATAAAAAAAGCCCACCCCGTTGGGGTAGGCTTTTCATATATGGCGCACTCGGGAGGATTCGAACCTCCGACCGCTCGGTTCGTAGCCGAGTACTCTATCCAGCTGAGCTACGAGTGCGTCGTTAGGAGGCGCGTATATTAGGGTTTCACTTGCCCCCCGTCAAGGGCTGATTTTAAAAAGATTCTATTTTTTTAGTGGGTTGATTAACTTCCAAACACCTTGTTGGAAAAATGTGCACAGCCACTGCTCCCCCGTTATATTTGACGGGCTTGCGTTGCAATTATTCGGGGGTTTGTGTAAATTAGCGCCCCCTTAGAGCAGAGGCCTAGATAAGTAGTGTCCTGGTTCTAAATTGGTGAGGTGGCCGAGTGGTCGAAGGCGCACGCCTGGAAAGTGTGTAACGGGCAACCGTTCGAGGGTTCGAATCCCTCCCTCACCGCCATAAACAAAGCCCAGCCGTAAGGTTGGGCTTTTTTTGTGCGCGATCGTTTTAAAAGGCACGTTACTGGGCCTTTTACGGGCTGAGATGATCTTTATATTGAGCATTTGTCGCTATTAGGCGTATAATAAACCCACAGACATCCAAAAATAATAAAAAAGCTCACCCGTAATCGGTGGGCTTTTTTGCGTTTTGGAATTGGTAATTTCCGCGTTGAGTGGATGAGATTCAGCAGTTCTCGAGGTATAGCAGATGAGCAAGGTGTCGCAGTACTTGTCTTTATCGGTGGTTTCATTTCGCACCATTCGGCGCGGTAAAATGGGCGCCTTTATGGGGGTTGAAGGCCTTCGTGGCAACCATTATTGGGTTTGAGTAATTCTCGTATGACCCCGGCACTGGTTAACAGTGCTTCTACACTCCTAGTTTAACCTCGCTCTGTCGAGGTTTTTTTATGTCTGTTGTTCAGGCATTATCCATCGAATTCGTGTTAACCAATATTGTAGGAGTCGGCATGCGCAAACTGATTGTTATATTCTGTCTATGGGTCAATGCCCCAATGGCCATAGCCGAAATGGCGGGCTATGCGCAAGTGACAGAGGATGGTCAGGCCGCGGTGGCAACCGTGCAACCGCGCGCGACTGAGGCGGCCATGGCAGTGCTTAATCGGGGAGGCAATGCGGTCGATGCGGCGGTTGCAGCGGCTTTGGCGCTGGGTGTAGTCGATGGGCATAACTCCGGTATTGGTGGCGGCAGTTTTGCCATTGTGCGTTGGGCTGACGGCACGGTGGAGGCATTAGATGGTCGCGAGCAGGCGCCCGCCAAGGCGCATCGAGATATGTTTGTCCAAAACGGCCAAGTTCAGCGCTCATTAAGCCGCACCGGAGCGCTAGCCTCAGGCATTCCGGGCTCGGTAGCGCTGTTTGATTATATGTTGGCCAAGGGTGGGGCTTTAACGCCCGAGCAAGTGTATGCGCCTGCGATTACTTTGGCCGAAGAAGGTTTTGCTATCGATCAAATCTATGCCGATCGTCTGGCGCGACACCAAGAGGTATTAACCCAGTTTCCGGCCAGTGCCGAGGTGTTGCTCGATGGTGAAGGTAACCCCTGGCCAGTAGGGCACAAGCTATTGCAGGAGGATTTAGCTAAAACCTACAAGCACTTGGCTAAGCAGGGGGCCGCCTACTTTTATCAGGGGGCATTTGCCCAGGCGGTTGAGAAGTGGATGATTGCCAACGATGGTTTGATTCGCGCCAAGGATTTTGCCAATTACCAAATGTTAGTGCGCCAGCCAGTGCACTCTCAGTACCGTGGGTATGAAGTGTTTGGTTTTGGGCCTCCCAGCTCCGGCGGTGTACATGTAGCGCAAATTCTTAATATTTTGCAATCATTTGAGTTGAGCGAATTGAGTGAGGTGCAGCGTTATCACGTAATCGCCGAGGCGATGAAATTAGCCTTTGCTGACCGGGCCTATTGGCTGGGGGATCCAGCCTTTACCGATGTTCCCAAGGGGTTGGTACGGTCCGATTACGCCAAGGCTTTGGCCGGTAAGGTCTCTCTCAAAAAGACGTTGGCCGAGGTCGAGCACGGCACGCCAGCCAAAGCGACCATCGACTTGTTCGATAAGCACACCACCCACATTGCTACCGCCGATAAGCAGGGCAACTGGGTGGCGATTACCACCACGGTGAATACCGATTTTGGCTCTAAGGTGATTATTCCGGGTACGGGGGTGGTGATGAACAATCAAATGGATGATTTTTCGGCCCAGCCTGGTGTGCCCAATATCTACGGCTTGGTCGGTACCGAGGCCAATGCTATTGCGCCGGGTAAGCGCCCGCTGTCGAGCATGAGCCCCACGCTATTGATGAAAAATAATAAGCCGGTGATGACGCTCGGCGCGGCCGGTGGACCGACGATTATCAGTCAGGTGGTGCAGGCGATAATCAATCATGTGGATTTAGGCTTGGGTCTGTACGATGCTATAGCGCTGCCCAGGGTGCACCATCAGTGGCGCCCACAAAAGCTTTATTTGGAGCCTGACGCCGGTGATGCCTTACACCAAGGGTTGCAGTCATTGGGGCACTCATTAAAAGCGCTCGGCCCCTATGGTTCTACCCAGGCAATTGAATTCAAAGACGGCCACTTTATTGCAGTGTCGGAGCCGCGCCTAGAGGAGCGCAATCGGCATTAATCATCTGTTGGCGCGAGTGCCAGTTGTTGTTGAAAGATCGTTTCAATCGCCTCTGGTGCGCGTTCTTTTTTGATGGTTTCAAAAAAATGATGGGCTTCCGGGTAAGCGGTGCGCAAATACATTAACCATTGCTTGACCCGATTGCCCGCGTATTTGATCGGGTAAATAGGCAAGCTGGTTTGATAGTATTGGTGTAGCTGCGCCAATGCCCAGTGCCAGGAGTTGAGTTGGTAGTCTTGCCCCCGCTGCACGGCTTTGATTTGCAGTGCCAAATCGGGGCGGGCCAGCAAGCCTCGCCCCAGCATAATATCGGTGCAGCCCGATTCGGCAATGCATCGATGGTAGTCATCCAAACTCCAAATCTCGCCGTTAGCCACAACGTTGATGGTCAGCGCTTGGCGAATCTCCCCGATGCAATCCCAGTAAGCGGGCGGCCGGTAGCCGTCGGCCTTTGAACGCCCGTGCACCACCAGCTCACTGGCACCACCTTCCTCACAGGCATGAGCACACTCCACATACCCAGTGCGGTTGTCAAAGCCGAGGCGTATTTTGGCACTGACAGGGATCTCTTTGGGTACCGCCTTGCGCACGGCAGAGATAATATCGTAAAGCCTGTTGGGGGTGCGCAACAGGCAGGCGCCGCCATCGCTTTTGTTGACAGTTTTGGCGGGGCAGCCAAAATTCAAATCAATCGACTGCGCACCCGCCTTAATGGCCCGGTGCGCATTTTCCGCCATAGCCGGGGCTTGCCCGCCCAGCAGTTGCAGCTTAACTGGTGTGTTTGATGGAGTGCGGCAGTGGTTGTCAAGCTCGGGGCAGAGTCTGCGAAAGACGCGCCGGGGGAGCGGTTGGTCAACCACCCGCACAAATTCGGTAACACAGTGGTCTACGCCGCCAATAGCAGTCATCTGGTCGCGAACCAAGTAGTCGACAACGCCCTCCATTGGGGCAAGATGAATTTTCATAGCCTGTTCGCCGCAAAAGGGGCGAATTCTACAGCTTTTATATTCGGTGTGCTTCAGTTTGGTTTGCTAAAATCAAGAAAATATAGGCGAAAAGCTGGAAAAATCGGGGAAAGAGCCATTAACGGGGCTGATGTGAGGCGAGTAAACCAAATGACATCTTGTAAGTTGATGAAAGATAAGAGAAAATGCTCGGCCGCTTGGAGGGTGCGTTTTGCCCTGAGCGGAGTTTCATACTAGAAGAAGGTAGGCGCTATGCAAGAAACATTGCTGCAGCAAGGCATTGATTTAATGATCTACGGCATGGGCACGGTCATTGTGTTTTTGACGTTGTTGGTTTTCGCTACCGGCATTATGTCTCGATTCATGCTGCGCTACTTTCCCGACCCGGTTGTGGTCGAGCCGAAAAAGAGCCGAGCCCCCGCCGCCAACGGCGCTGCAGTGGAGCCGCATATCCAACGCGTTATCGAAGAGGCTGTCCGCCAGCACCGTCAAGCGCGTCGATAAGTCGATAGTCGTTAACGTATTTTCAGATCAGTTTAACTTGGGGTTAGTACGCCATGAGCGAGGTTAAAAAACCACTGGGTATCACCGATGTGGTACTGCGCGATGCGCATCAGTCTCTGTTTGCCACCCGCATGCGTCTCGATGACATGTTGCCAATTGCACAAAAACTGGACGAAGTCGGTTTTTGGTCACTGGAAACTTGGGGCGGCGCGACCTTTGATAGTTGCATTCGCTACTTAGGTGAAGATCCCTGGCACCGTATTCGCGAGCTGAAAAAGGCGATGCCTAAAACGCCGATGCAAATGCTTTTGCGCGGCCAGAATCTTTTAGGTTATCGCCATTACGGTGATGATGTGGTGGATAAATTCGTCGAACGGGCCGCGGCCAATGGCGTTGATGTATTCCGTGTGTTCGATGCCATGAACGATATGCGCAATATTGAAGCGGCATTAAAAGCGGTTAAAAACCAAGGCAAGCACGCCCAAGGCACAATCTCTTATACCATTAGCCCGGTTCACACCCTTGAGGGATGGATCGAGCAGGGCAAGCGCATTGAAGACATGGGCGCCGACTCTATTGCTATTAAAGATATGGCTGGCCTGCTCAAGCCTTATGTGGGTTACGAGCTGGTTAGACGTCTAAAAGAAAGCTGTGACATCCCGATTCATATGCAAAGCCATGCCACTACCGGTTTAGCTCATGCGACTAACCTCAAGTGTGTAGAGGCGGGTATCGACAATGTAGATACCGCTATTTCTTCCATGTCCATGACCTATGGCCATAGCCCTACCGAAACATTGGTGGCGAGCTTGGAAGGTACCGAGCGTGACACGGGTCTTGATATTCACTTGCTGGAAGAAATTGCCGGTTATTTCCGCGAAGTGCGGAAAAAATACGCCAAGTTCGAAGGCGCATTAAAGGGCGTCGATTCGCGTATTCTGGTCGCTCAGGTGCCCGGCGGCATGCTGACCAATATGGAAAATCAGCTGCGTGAGCAAAACGCAACCGACAAGCTCGATGACGTATTGGCCGAAATCCCCAAAGTACGTGAAGATTTAGGCTTTATTCCACTGGTCACACCGACCTCACAAATTGTCGGCTCACAGGCCGTGCTTAACGTGCTGACCGGTGAGCGCTACAAAACCATTACCCGCGAAACAGAAGGCGTACTGAAAGGTGAGTACGGTTCGGCACCGGCTCCTGTTAATAAAGAGCTGCAGCAACGGGTACTGGGCGATGCAGACCCTGTAACTTGTCGCCCGGCCGACTTAATTGAGCCGGAGTTCGATAAGCTCACCGAGGAGTTGATCGCCCAAGCCAAAGAAAAAGGTATTGAGCTAAGCGCTGGTGATGGGCAGGTGGACGACGTTTTAACCTACGCACTTTTCCCTCAAGTGGGCTTAAAGTTCCTGCAAAATCGCAACAATCCCGACGCTTTCGAGCCCGTGCCAACCGGTAAAGAAGGTGCCGCAGCTACGACTGATGCCGGCGATGAGATTTACACGGTAGAAGTGGAAGGTAAAAAGTACACGGTTACTGTGGGTGAAGGTGGTGATCTTACTGGAATTGCCGCGGCTGGTGCGGCACCCGCTGGAGCCGCTCCGGCCGCCGGTGGCGGTGAGCCAGTTCCCGCACCCTTGGGTGGCACTATTGTGCGCTTGGTGGCTCAACCGGGCGATCAAGTTGCCGAGGGTGACACGTTGCTGATCTTGGAGGCCATGAAAATGGAGTCAGAGGTGAGCGCGCCCAAGGCAGGAACCGTAACCGCTATCAATGTGCAGGCAGGTGACGCGGTTGCCGCCGGCGATAATCTGCTGACTATAGGCTAATTCCCCGAGTTTAATTGAGAGAAGACCATGCAGAATTTTTTACGTCTTTGGCATGACTCGGGCATCTACCACCTGGACTTAGGTCAGGCGGCAATGATGTTGGTGGGTCTGCTGTTGTTATTTTTAGCCATTCGCAAAGGCTTTGAGCCATTGCTTCTGGTGCCCATAGGCTTTGGTTGTATTTTATCCAATATTCCCGGGGCCGGTCTGTCTATGTCGGCGGTGGAAAATGCCCTAGCATCGGGTTATCCCGATGTGATTGGCCCTATTGCTCAGTTGCTGGGTGAGCAGGCCGATGCCGGCATCAAGGTCATTGCCCAAGCCTATAAGCACGCCTCGGCCGGAGTCCAGGCAGACGCAAACCGTTTAGCGGCAGATTTAGGCTATGCCAACGGTATGCTGTACAACTTTTACAGTATTGCCATTGGCACTGGTGTAGCACCCTTGCTGATTTTTATGGGCGTTGGCGCCATGACTGATTTTGGCCCACTGCTGGCAAACCCTAAAACCTTATTCTTAGGTGCGGCAGCACAGTTTGGTATCTTTGCTACGGTAATGGGGGCGGTAGGTCTGTCTGTGACGGGTATTATCGACTTCTCTATTGCCGATGCCGCGGCGATTGGGATTATTGGCGGTGCCGATGGTCCAACCGCTATTTATGTGGCCAGTATACTGTCACCTGAACTGTTGGGCGCTATTGCGGTGGCCGCTTACTCTTATATGGCGTTGGTTCCGATGATTCAGCCACCTATTATGCGCTTGCTGACCAACGAAAAAGAGCGCCAAATCAAGATGGAGCAAATGCGCACCGTATCGCGCCGCGAGAAGATTGTTTTCCCGCTGATTCTGTTGATTATGGTGGCCTTGATACTGCCTAGTGCGGCCCCACTATTAGGAATGTTCTGTTTTGGTAATTTGATGCGCGAATGTGGCGTGGTCGAACGCCTAAGCGATACCGCCCAAAATGCCCTAATCAATATTGTGACTATCTTTTTGGGCTTGTCGGTCGGCTCTAAGTTGGCGGCCGATAAGTTTCTCGATCCCAAAACACTGGGAATTTTAGTGCTGGGCATTGTTGCATTTGGTATTGGTACCGCCATGGGCGTACTGACCGCCAAGTTTATGAACTTGTTTGTGAAACACAAAATCAATCCACTGATTGGTTCGGCGGGTGTGTCTGCGGTGCCTATGGCGGCGCGCGTGTCCAACAAGTTGGGCTTGGAGGCCAATCCGCAAAATTATTTATTAATGCATGCAATGGGGCCTAATGTGGCCGGGGTTATCGGTTCGGCAATTGCCGCCGGGGTGATGATCTCGATAGTGTCTTCTTTGACCTAATCCAATGTACACACGCTAATTGACTTTCCTTTCTTCTGTCGCCGCACCTAGAGTGCGGCGCTTTTTATGAGGCACCCTGTGGCCGACTTTCCTGGTTTTTCCGATATCGATCATCCCGTACTGTTACGCAACTTGCAGCGTATGGGGATAGAGCAGCCCACCGAAGTACAGGAGCGCACGATTGAAGCTGTGCTCGATGGTGAGGACTGTGTTGTTTCGGCGCCGACGGGTTCGGGTAAAACCCTGGCATTTTTGTTGCCGATTATGCAGGCGCTACATAGCCAAAAACGGAAAACCGCACGCATACGGGCATTGGTTTTGTCGCCTACCCGTGAGTTGGCTCGGCAAATCGTCGAGCATGGGCGCAAGCTCTGCGATCGCGATTCGGTTAATGTCGTCGCCCTAACCGGTGGTGACCACAAACAAACTCAAGCGACTTATTTACCCGAGGCAGATTTACTGGTCGCCACGCCTGGTCGTTTAGCGGAGTATGTAGGCGAGGCTCGTATTGATTTGTCGGCCTTAGAGTTTCTAGTGGTTGATGAAGCAGATCGCACTTTGGATATGGGTTTTTCCCATGAAGTGACCCAGATTGCGATGAACTGCAACCCCGAGCGACAAACCCTGTTATTTTCAGCAACGCTGCAGGGCGCAGGGCTGGAAGAGTTTATTACCGCGCTGACGGACCCACATAAACGGGCCGATATTCATGTGGCAAGCTCCATGGATAATCGCATTTTGCAAAAAGTGTTGGTGGATGATCGAGAGCACGTTGATCGTTTGCTGCCGGCTCTATTGCAAGAGCGCGAGTTTCGCCGTGCCATTGTGTTTGTTAACAAACGTGAGCAGGCCAATACCTTGAACGAAGTGCTGAAACAAGCCGGTTGCCGTTCAGCTTGTTTACACGGCGAAATGGATGCCGCAGTGCGTAAGCAAGTGCACAAATCTTTTACCGCCGGTGAGGTCAATATACTAGTGGCCACCGATCTTGCGGCGCGGGGCTTGGATATCTCTGGAGTAGATTTGGTAATAAACGCCGAACTGCCCTATAACGTACCGAGTTTTATCCATCGCGCGGGTAGAACAGGGCGAATGGGTAAGGCCGGTTGTGTTATCTCGCTGGTTAGTGCGCCGGCTTGGAATCGAATGGCGACGATTGAGCAGTTTCTCGGCGGGCCGGCCAAAACCACAACCGTGGCGGGGTTTGAAGCAAGGTACAAAGGCCCTAAAAAAGTCCGTTCGTCGGGAAAAGTGGCGGGGCGAAAAAAGCCAGCTGCCAAAAAAAGCTCGGGAAAATCTCGCGCTGACAAAGATAAGGGCAAGGTAAAAAATCGCCTGCGCGATCAAAAAAATAAAGGAAAACGGCGCAAGACGACCCCCAATCCCAGCCCCTCGGGGAGCAATGATTGATGTTTAATTGCTGGCGCCGCTGGCGTGATAATCGCATTGTTAACAACCACCCAATCGATGAGCGTGATTGGCAACAAGTGTTAGCTCGTTTGCCTATTTTGGCCGGCTTAAGCCAGGCCGAGCTCGATAAATTGCGTCGCATGGCTATCTTGTTTATTCAGCAAAAAGATTTTGTTGGTATTGGCGGACTGCAACTGACGGGTAATATGGCATTGCTAATTGCCCTGCAGGCGTGCCTTCCCATCCTTAACTTAGGGCTGCATTGGTATAAAGGCTGGAAATCCATCATTATTTATCCGGCGGCCTTCAAAGCTCGACAAACTCAATTCGATCAATACGGTGTTGCTCATGAAATGGAGCAGCACCTAGCTGGACAAGCCTGGGCGCGCGGCGGGGTTGTGCTGGCGTGGGATGAAACCGCCCAAGCTGGTGTGGTAGATGGCCACAATTTAGTGATTCACGAGTTTGTGCATAAATTGGATATGCTCAATGGTTCGGCCGATGGTTTCCCACCACTGCGCCCGGGTATGTCGGCGGCGGCATGGACTGAGGCATTTAGTGGTGCCTATGAAGATTTTTCTGGGCAAGTACACCGAGGTCGCAACACTGCTATTGATCAGTATGCGGCGACCAATCCCGCTGAATTTATTGCGGTAACCAGTGAGGTGTTTTTCGAGTTGCCCGCATTATTGGCTCAAACCTATCCCCAAGTCTTTGCTCAGTATGTTGAGTTTTATCAGCAGGATCCATCACAACGTTTGGCTTCATAATGGGGCGCATTCTTTGCTGGATATTAGGGCATTGTGTCAGCGTATCGATCGATTGTGACAAAATAATGTGCGCGCAGTGATGGGCTGTTCAAAATAGTAAAAAGCCATTGACCAACCCCACAAATTGGGCTTAGTATTATTTTCGAGGCCACATATTGTGTTTTACCCCTTAAGACGATGTGTCCGGATATTCATTCATCGACCACAGGAGTGATTTTTCTTCGCGTAATCAGGTAGGGCTCATCGCGAGCCAGAGTGAACCGGCTAAGCGATGCGCCAGTGTTAACTTTGACCGAAAGGGACAGTACCCATGGCGAAAAGATCTCACGCACGACGCAGTAATCATTACGGTATGGACGACGGCGGCTTTCAGTCCGGTAAAAAAGGGCGAGGTAAGTCGGCCCGCAAGCGAAAGGACGACGGCAATATTGTCGAAATGAAATCCCGCTCCCAGCAACTCGAAACAGCTTACAGCCCCCAGCGCACCTCCCAGCCTCTTCAAGCACAAACCTCCGCCCAGCAAGCTTACATCGATGCAATCAAACAAAACTGCCTCACCTTTGGTATCGGCCCGGCCGGTACGGGGAAAAGTTACTGTGCCGGAGCTCTGGCGGCAGAGGCGCTGGAGTCGGGCAGAATAGAGCGGATCATCTTGACGCGACCGGCTGTTGAGGCTGGTGAGCAGCTGGGTTTTTTACCTGGCGCGTTGGATGAGAAGTTTTCAGTCTACATCGATGCCTTCCGCGATATTTTGAATGAGCGATTAGGTGCCGGTACGGTGGACTATTGTTTGCGTCACGGTCGTATTGTGGCAGCACCTTTGGCTTTTATGCGTGGTAAAACGTTCAATAATCGCACCTTTGTGGTGCTGGATGAAGCACAAAATACCTCGATTGCGCAAATGAAGATGTTTCTTACGCGCATCGGAGAGGACTGCAAGGTGGTTATAAATGGCGATATCGAACAGAGCGATATCAAAGGTGCCAATGGACTGGCAGACGCTATCAATAAGTTGCGTGACTTAAACACCGTGCATGTACATCGCTTCGCGCGTGAGGATATCGTGCGCAGTGGTCTGGTGCGCGACATTATCGATCGCTACGAAACCGCCTAAACCATCCATCGTATCCTATACTTAAACCGTCTTCGTGCTTGCTGCGAAGACGGTTTTTTTGTTTTTATAATCGGCCTTGGATCAAAAACGGAGCAGTGGCGCCTTCGATAGCCTGAGTTTATCGCGATTGATTAAATAACATACTTTTTTTATACTAAAAAGATAGGTAATTCTTGATATCTATTACTAAGCTAAAGTAATATTGCCCCTGCTGTTGAATACAGTGTCAATAAGTGTGATGCGTGTCACGATATTTTATACTGAGTTAGCTTGAGCAAATATTTGTAATCGCGTAGAGCCCGCGGTGCGTATGTAGTTGCCAGACAATATTGGCAGAGCACCCAAGTTCAACTATATAACCGAGTGCCGTAATACACAAAATGAGGAAGATGCATGACAGCTCGCTTGTCTAAGTTACCATTAACTGCCGGAGTGTTGGGCTTAGCGGCCTTTCTATCGCTCACAGGAGCTGCGCAGGCACAAACCAGTCGGGATGCTGTTTTGCAGGCCTTAGAAACTAACCCTCAAGTTAAATCGGCCATGCACACCTATGAGGCTTCGCACTATTCAATGCGCAGCGCTAAAGGCGGCTACTACCCCTCTATTGATGTCACCGCTGGCACTGGTAAGGCGCGCCGTGATTATGATGATCGCGATGATTACACGACCAACCGGGCCGAGATTTCCCTTACGCAAATGTTATTCGACGGTTTTCGCACCAGTGGCGAGGTCAATCGGTTAGATCAGGCTCGCCAAGTTCGCTATTTAGAATTGCGCGATACGGTTGATAGCGTGGCGCTTGAGACCTTTGCGGTGGCTGAAGATATCGTGCGCTACCGCGCTTTGCTGGAGTTGGCTCGCTCCAACTATCAAGAGCATTTAGATGTTCAAGGCCAAATTAAAGAGCGTGTGGATCAGGGGGTGGGGCGCCGCGCAGACCTGGATCAAGTAGATGGTCGAGTAGCATTGGCTGAGTCCAACTTACTGACTGAAGCGTCCAATTTACACGATGTTACTGCTAAATACCTGCGTTTAGTCGGTAACTTGCCGCCTTCTTCACTCGCGCCAGTTGATCTTGTGGGAAGTGATATACCCACCTCAGTGGATCAATTGTTGAGTCTGGCTTACCAGGGAAATCCGGGCTTTCATGCGGCCATTAAAAATATAGCCTCGGCGCAGGCCGGGGTGAAATCACAAAAATCCAATTACTACCCAACGGTTCAGTTGCGCGCCAGTTACGGCACACAACAAAATTTAGGTGTGTTTGACGATCGCTTTGATGAGAGAGATTTCGGCGATGAGGCCGCAGTTGAATTGGCGTTTACTTACAACCTTTACAGCGGTGGCAGTGATCGGGCTGCCGTTAGCCAGTCCATGGCCGAGGTGGATACTGCCATAAGCCGGCGTGATGAAGCTTGTGTGAATCTGCGTCAAGACTCTCAAGTCGCCTATAATGATGTGAATCAGCTGACTGAACAGTTGGTATCGCTGCGTCGGCATCGCGATGCCAGTGATCGCGTGCGTGGCGCCTATACCGAACAGTTTCAAATTGGCCAGCGTACCTTGTTGGATATGTTGGATGCGGAAAATGAATACTATGAGTCGAGTCGAGCCCTGATTATTGCCCATCACGATTTAAATGTGGCTTATGCTCGTGTGCTGAATGCATCGGGCCAATTGGTATCAACTCTGGGTATTGTTAATGAAGAGCTACCAATGCTGGGCAGTATCGATGATGAGATGACCCAAATCAGTGTTGAGCCCTCAAGCGTTTGCCCGAGTGTCTCGCCGAAAGCCTATGGGCGTGCTGATTTGATTACCAATGTATTTAACCTGGAGATGAAGAATCTGTTTGACGGCCAAGAAACTGTTATTAACTCTCAGGCTAGACAGCGGCTTAAGCGCTTAGTTGAACAGTTCAGTGATGATGGCGCTGTGTCTGAGGTGCTCGTTCGTGCGCGTATGAAGCCAGCGGCCAGCAGCTTGCAGCAATCCGTTGCTCAAGCGCGTGTTAAAGCAGTGCGTGAATATTTGGTATTTCATGGTTTAGAATCAGCCAGCATTGTTGATTCGGAACACGACTCTGACAGCCCGCTGCAGCCAGCTACTAACCGTGTGCAAATTACTGTTCGCCATCTGGATGGATAAATAGCATACTGGCAGTTGTGTGCAGACAAGCTATCCTATGTTGCTGTGGGATAGTTTGAGATTGACTCGATGTGTTAGAAGGATGTAAGAGTCTATGAGTGAGCAAGCTGGCGGAGCCAAAAGAGCCTCGTTACGTGGCGGGCCTTTATCGGCTTGTCTTGTGGCCCTGACTAAGGCCCATGGTATTCGCACTACTGAATCGACATTGTTGGCTGGCCTGCCTTTACAGCAGGAACAGTTAACGCCATCTTTGTTTGAGCGCGCCGCTTCTCGGGCGGGTTTAACCTCGCAAATCGTGCATCGCCCCCTCGGTAGTATCAACCAAGCGTTACTCCCAGCGGTTCTTATCCTTAACGACAACAAAGCCTGCTTGTTGTTGGCGCTCGATTCCGACCGGGGAATGGCCGAGGTTGTGTTTCCTGAGCTGGGGCAGACCGCAAGCCAAATTTCTATTGAAGCTTTGCAAGAGCTCTACAGTGGGCGAGTGATTTACGCCCGCCCCAAAGTAAACTTCACTGCCCGCAACGCCGGCATACATGATGTCGTTAAAGGCCATTGGTTTTGGGATGTGATTAAATCCCACCGCAGCCTTTATCGCGATGTGATGATCGCGGCGCTGATGATTAATTTCTTCGCCCTCGCAATGCCCTTGTTTGTCATGAATGTGTATGACCGTGTTGTGCCTAATTTTGCCACTGAAACGCTGTGGGTACTGGCTATTGGGGTGGTGTTGGTGCTGGTTGCAGACCTCGTGTTAAAAATAGTTCGCGCTTGGTTTGTCGACTTGGCCGCGAGCCGTATCGATATTCGCCTTTCGGCCAATATCATGGCG
This sequence comes from Gilvimarinus sp. 1_MG-2023, assembly GCF_030548285.1. Taxonomy (NCBI): domain Bacteria; kingdom Pseudomonadati; phylum Pseudomonadota; class Gammaproteobacteria; order Cellvibrionales; family Cellvibrionaceae; genus Gilvimarinus; species Gilvimarinus sp. 1_MG-2023. Next base: position 8,285 of record NZ_JAUOSC010000006.1, on the reverse strand, counting down.
CGCGTGCTAGGTATGAAGTTATCCGAACAGCCCAGTTCGGTCGGTTCGTTTGCATCGGGCTTACAGGCGTTTGAATCAGTTCGGGCTTTTATCGGGTCGAGCACTATTGTGGCGTTTATCGATTTACCTTTTGTGCTGCTTTTTATTCTGGTAATTGGCTTGTTGACCTCATGGTGGTTGGTGGTTCCAATTGTCATAGGGGCGGTTTTGTGCCTGTTATATGCCGCTTCCGTTCAGCGCCGTATGCACGAGCTTTCATTGCAAAGTATGGAGGCCAGTGGTCAGCGCAATTCGGTGTTGGTGGAGAGTCTTACCGGGCTAGAGTCGCTAAAGTTTCTTGCCGCCGAAGGTCGTATGCAACAGCTTTGGGAAAAAGCCACCGTATTTCTCTCGCGCACCAACACCAAAACTCGCCTGTTGTCGGGCTCGGTGACCGCCGGGTCACTTTGGATTCAACAAATGGTGGCGGTGTCGATTATTATCACCGGCGTTTATCTCATTATTAATGGCCAACTATCGCAGGGTGGTTTGATTGCTGCCTACATGATGTCATCGCGTATTATGGCGCCTATCGGGCAGAGTGCTGGCCTGATGATGCAATATCATCAAGCCGCAACAGCACTGGAAGGTGTTGAGCAGGTGATGAATAAACCGGTGGAGCGTCCCGCGGAAACCGATTGGGTCAATGTGCCCCGGGTGCAGGGGCGAATTGAATTTAAAAAAGTGTCTTTTCGTTATCCTAACGATGAGCGAGAAGTGCTTAAAGACGTCAGCTTTACGCTGGAGACGGGCGAGCGAGTCGCCGTTTTAGGGCGCAATGGTTCGGGGAAAACGACTCTGCAAAAACTGGTGGCTGGGTTGTACTCACCATCGGCGGGCAATATTTTGGTTGATAATGTTGATATTGGTCAACTCGACCCAGCGCAGTTGCGACACAATATTGGCTATGTGCCACAGGATGTAAATTTATTTTTAGGCACGCTGCGCGAAAACCTAACATTGTCACATCCACACGTCGACGATGCCCGATTAATGGAGGTCATTGAACTGTGTGGCTTGGCGGACTTTATTAATTCGCACCCGCAGGGCTTGGCGATGCAGGTAGGTGAGCGTGGTGGTCTACTGTCCGGTGGACAAAAACAGTGTGTGGCTGTTGCGCGAGCACTGATTGCCGATCCGCCCATTTTATTGTTGGATGAGCCGACCGGGTCAATGGACCACTCCAGTGAGGAGGCATTAAAGGCTAAGCTGGTTGCGCCCTGCGAGGGGAAAACCATGTTGGCGATCACTCATCGGACGTCTTTGTTGAGTTTGGTTGATCGAATCATCGTGGTTGACGCGGGTAAGATTGTCGCCGATGGTCCGAAGGATCAGGTGGTTGAGGCGCTGCGTCAAGGGCGTATCGGGAGAGCGGGCTGATGGCGACGCGAGAAGAGCAGCGATTCGGCCGAGTCGGTAAGGCGATTGACAAGATGTCGCGCCCTTTGTCGCGCTATGTGGATAAGCTTTGGCATCGCTGGATAGCGCCGTCTGCCGGTGTATCGCAAGATTGGCTGGAAGATGCCGATTGGGCTAAGGTTCAGCAGGAGCCAGTACGTGCGCGCGGTCTTTTATACGTTATGTTGCTGGTGATATTGGCCCTTATTACCTGGGCCAGCTTTGCTGAGTTGGATGAAGTGGCGCGCGGTGAGGGGACGGTGATCCCGTCTAAGCAAACACAGATAGTGCAATCATACGATGGTGGTGTGGTGCAAAAAATCTTGGTGCGCGAAGGCGAAGTCGTCGACCAAGGGGCGCTGTTAATGCAAATTGACCCGACGCGCTATATTTCATCGTATCGGGAAAACCGAGTGCAGTATTTATCGCTGTTAGCTCGTGCCGCTCGGCTTGAGGCTCTTGCCAAGGGTGAATCCTTGGTCATTCCGAGTGCGGTCAGCGAACAGGAGCCTGCATTAGCCGATAACGAGACCACTTTGTATTACTCCAACCTGGAAGAGTTAAAGCAGCAGGTGTCGCGCGCGGAGCAACAATTGTTACAGCGTGAGGAGGAATTACAAGAGGTCAATGCTAAACTTAAGCAAGTAACCCGAGCGGCAGAGCTGTCATCGCAGGAGCTTAAAGTGACTAAGCCTCTGCTGGGCAGCGGAGCCATCTCTGAGGTGGAAATTCTGCGCTTAGAGCGTGATCTCGCGAATGCCGAGGGTGAGCGCGACCAAGCCATTGCCCAGCGCGAAAGAATTATGTCTGCGATTATCGAGGCGCAAAACAAAATTGAAGAGGTTACGCTGGCGGCGCAAAACGAGTGGCGCTCGCAATTGTCGGAAACCTTGGCGTCCTTGTCGAGTTTGTCTGAGACGGGACTGGGTTTGGCCGATCGGGTGAAGTACGCCGATATTCGCGCACCGGTGCACGGCACGGTGCAACGATTGTTTATTAACACTGAGGGTGGTGTCGTGCAGCCAGGCAGCGAAGTGGTGGAGATGACCCCGCTGGACGATCAGCTGCTAATTGAGGCTAAAATCTCACCCAAAGATATTGCGTTTGTGCGCCCCGGACAAAAAGCGATGGTGAAGTTTACCGCTTATGATTTTACCGTGTACGGGGGCTTGTCCGGTGAGTTGGAGCATATAAGTGCCGACACCATCACCGACAAAGAAAACGATCAAACATATTATTTGGTTCGGGTGCGAACCGAGCGGGCAGGTTTTGATAAAGCTATGCCTATTATTCCGGGGATGACGGCTCAGATTGATATTATTACTGGTAAGAAAACGGTGATGTCTTATCTGCTGAAACCTATCCTTCGGGCGAAGCAAAACGCGTTGACAGAGCGATAATGCAGTCAGTTTTTATATCATCCGCCAATATCGATTCCAAACGCTGGCAGAGCGCCTTTAGCGATGCCTGTGTGTTTGTCGATTACCCGCCGGGACAGGTGAGTGTCGACACCAATACATTGGTGTGGCTGGTGATGGATGGGCCCTGGCGGGCACATTTACATGAGTGCAAAGCTGCGGGGGCCAAAATTGTCGCTCTTACCTTAAAGGAGACGGCCGCTGAGGCGCGAGAGCTCATTTCTTTAGGCTGCTCTGGCTACTTGCATGCGCTCGCGGCACCGGAACAGCTGGAGCGGGTAAAGACCGCGGTTGAATACGATGGTCTGTGGTTGGGGCGCGATTTGATGACTGCTCTCTTGTTCGAGCCCGCGTCGTCCACTAAGCCTGAATATTCACAGGCGAAAAGTAAGTTAAGTGGACGAGAGTTTGCCGTGGCCGAAGCTGTGGCCGAAGGGTTGAGTAATAAAGAGGTAGCTCATCGCCTGCACATTACCGAGCGTACGGTTAAGGCTCATCTCAGCGCCTGTTTTGAAAAACTTAACGTGCGGGACCGAATGCAGCTGACTTTACAGCTTCGTCCCGATCGTTAGTCCCTTCTTCTTATCTCTAGAATAGGTATATTTCGCCCGAATTATACCTATTAGATATATTGTACCAAGGTACAATTTATCTGGCGTCTATTTCCTTCTACACTCTAATTATGATCAATCCGTCTGTGCATTGGGCGTGTTAACAATTTCTGAAAATAAGGCATCGGCATATGAGTACTCAAGCGACAGATATCGTTTCCCTGCAAGGACAAGCCTGGGCAAAATCTGATAACGGCGCTCTGCGAGAGTTAAGCGTGGGCGATACGATTGCAGGTGACGAACAACTGATCACTCAAGCTGATACTCAAATTGTGCTCGATTTTGGCGACGGCAGTCCTGTTAGCTTAAGCGGTGCCCACGAAGTCGGTATGAGCCCCGAAATGTGGCCAGATACCGCCACTCAGGCCGATGCCGGTAGTCTACCAGCGGCCCAATTTGATGCCATCTTGGCTTCGTTGGAGCAGAACGATGAGTTGCTGCAAGAACAGCAATTCAGCGATATCTTGGCGACTCTGGATGAAAACGACGCCCTGCTGCAGGACAGTCGTTTTGAGGAAATGCTGGCTCAGCTCGATGCAAATGGCGGCGCTCTACAGGCCCAGCAAGTACAAGATATTCTCGCGTCACTGGATGAAAATGACGCCCTACTGCAAGACAGCCGCTTCGATGCCATGCTGGCCAAGTTAGACGAAAATGAAGGAGTGCTGCAAGTACAGCAAGTGCAAGATATCTTGGCGTCATTAGATGCTAATGATGGTGTTTTACAAGACGCCCAGTTTGACGTCATTCTCGCCTCTTTAGATGCCAACGAAGCGGCGCTGCAAGAGCACCAATTTAATGACATTTTAGCCTCACTGGATGTCAATGACGAACTGCTCCAGGGCAATGCTTTTAGTAGCATACTCGCGCAATTGGAACAAAATGGCGCCGATCTGCAAAACATTCAAATCCAATCTATTTTAGCTTCACTCGACGCTAATGACTCCTTGCTTATGGAGTCGCAATTTGACGATATTTTAACCTCGCTGGCACAAAATGAGCGCGATTTACGTCCCACGGATATTGATCTGATACTGGCTGAAATTAACCAGAATGACCCTATTTTACAGGATCAGTCCGCCCAAGATGCGCTGCTTAATGGCGAAGGCGATCTGTTGGATTTGGTGCAGGCACCTGCCGCAGGTGGTGGTGTCGGTGGTGGTGGCCACGATTTTGTTCGTGTGGATCGTATTCAGTTGCAAACCGAAGGTCAGGCATACAGTTTTAACCCTGCCGCGAACGGCCCAGCGGCACCATTAGAAAACCCAGACGTACCAAATCAGCCCCCGGTTGTCGAAAACCAAAGTGTCATTACCAGTGAAGACACACCTGTATCGGGCTTGGTTGAGGCCTCGGATTTGGAAAATGATCCGCTAAGCTACACCGTTGTTTCAGGCCCCAGCAACGGCACCATTGAGTTGGACCCCAGCACTGGTAGCTATACCTATACCCCGATTGATAACTACAACGGTGAAGATACCGTTGAGGTTGAGGTGTCCGATGGTGAAAATACCACTATTGGTACAATTGATATTGAAATTGTCTCGGTTAACGATGCGCCGACCGCTGACGACCAAATACTGACAACCCCCGAAGATACCCCCATCAGCAGCCAGGTGGATGCCACCGATGTTGATTTGCCCGATGGCGATGTGCTGACCTACACGCTCAACCAGGAGCCGAACAACGGCTCGGTTAGTTTGGATCCTGCTACCGGCGAGTTCGTTTACACACCTAATCCAGATTACTTTGGTACTGACCAGTTCACGGTCACCGTTACCGATAGCACTGGCGCTACGGATGTTGCAGTAATTGACCTAGTCGTTACGCCCGTCAACGATGCGCCTGTTGCCATCGATGACGGCCCTCTGGCCACTGCGGCCAATACGGTTACTACTGGCAATGCGCTGGACAATGACTTCGATATCGACAGTTCACCCATACTGGTACAAAGCTACATCGTTGATGGTGACGACACCGTCTACGGCCCAGGCGATACCGCCACCATGACGGGGGTGGGCAGCTTTACCCTGTTGGAAAATGGTGAGTTTAGTTTCACTCCATTGACCGGTTACAGCGGAGAAATTCCCGATGTTATCTACACTGTTACCGATGGTGAGCTAACCGATGACGCCGTCATTAGCTTTGACGGCATTCCGGGTGTTGGCCAGCCCGGCGGGCCGGTGCCACCGTCAGCCTCAATAGAGCTGGATGCTGACATTACCGCCGATGACATTATCGATGCGGCAGAGGCAAGTGCCGTTATCACCCTTACCGGCTCAACCGGTGGCGATGTGGTCGAAGGCGATACCGTTACCCTCACGATTAATAGCACCACCTATACCGGTTTGGTAGACAGCAACGGCAACTTCAGCATCGACGTTGCCGGCAGCGATCTGGCGGCCGATGGTGACACCACCATCGAAGCCAGTGTCACCACCAGCACCGGTGATGTAAACGGTGAAGCTACGGCTACTGACACCGAAGATTACAGTGTTGACCTTTCTGGTCCCGGCATTTCCATTAATGATGAAAACGGGGTGGAGTTGGGTGAGCAGTCTGTGGAAGAAGCAAGCGGCCTTCAAGTAAGTGGTAGTGCTACCGTTTCAGCCGTCGCTGGCATTGATAGTATCTCTATTGCAGGTCAGGACATCACAGGAGCCAGCGCAACTTCCACAGTGTCTATTAGCGGCGCCTATGGCACACTTTTAATTACAAGCTACGACTCCATCACTGGTGAAATTTCCTATACCTACACAGAAAACAGCACGGCTGAAAACCACAGCAGTGGTGATGAAAGTATTATCGATCAGTTTGCTATCAGTGTTACTGACAGTGCCAATAATACAGTCAGTGATGTACTGGATATTCTGATTACCGATACGGCGCCTACGGCGGTGGCCGATGCACGCACAGTGAGCGAAGACGACACAGGCATTACCGGCAACGTGATGACCGGTATCAACGCCAGTGCCGATACATTGGCGGCCGATGGCGGCACTGTTACTGGCGTACAGGCCGGCACAGCCACCGCTGCGATTGCCTCGGGTGCGGGCAGTGTCATTACGGGTACTTACGGCGATCTGACTATTAATGGCGACGGCGGTTACATTTACGTCACCAACTCGGCAGCGCAAGCGTTGAACGATGGTGACAGTGAGACCGATACATTCAGTTACACCGTGACCGACGGCGATGGTGACAGCAGTACGGTTACCGTGACGTTCACAATCAACGGTGCGAGCGAAGGTGTGCCGACCGTAACCATCCCAGGTGACGGCACAGGCGTTAGCGGCAGCGATGAGAGTGTGGTCGAAGACAGCTCTCTTATCGGCGCCACCTTTACGGTGCAAGCGCCGGACGGTCTGGCGAGTGTGACCATTGGCAGTACTACCATTACTCTGGCGGAGTTGAACAACGCAAGCAGCAGTAATGTGACGGTACCGGGCGCCAACGGCACCCTGACTGTGACCGACTACAATGCGTCGACGGGCGTGATTACCTACGATTACGATCCCACCGGTACCAGCACCGATCACAGCTCGGGCGATGTAATCGAATCGCTGTCTGTAACGGTGACCGATATTCACGGAGACACCAACTTAGGCACCTCTAGCCTAGACATATTGATCACCGATACAGCACCAACAGCGGTGGCCGATACACGCACAGTGAGCGAAGACGACACAGGCATTACCGGCAACGTGATGACCGGTATCAACGCCAGTGCCGATACTTTGGCGGCCGATGGCGGCACTGTTACTGGCGCACAGGCCGGCACAGCCACCGCTGCGATTACCTCGGGTGCGGGCAGTGTCATTACGGGTACTTACGGCGATCTGACTATTAATGGCGACGGCAGTTACATTTACGTCACCAACTCGGCAGCGCAAGCGTTGAACGATGGTGACAGTGAGACCGATACATTCAGTTACACCGTGACCGACGGCGATGGTGACAGCAGTACGGTTACCGTGACGTTCACAATCAACGGTGCGAGCGAAGGTGTGCCGACCGTAACCATCCCAGGTGACGGCACAGGCGTTAGCGGCAGCGATGAGAGTGTGGTCGAAGACAGCTCTCTTATCGGCGCCACCTTTACGGTGCAAGCGCCGGACGGTCTGGCGAGTGTGACCATTGGCAGTACTACCATTACTCTGGCGGAGTTGAACAACGCAAGCAGCAGTAATGTGACGGTACCGGGCGCCAACGGCACCCTGACTGTGACCGACTTCAATGCGTCGACGGGCGTGATTACCTACGATTACGATCCCACCGGTACCAGCACCGATCACAACTCGGGCGATGTAATCGAATCGCTGTCTGTAACGGTGACCGATATTCTGGGTGTTACCAATCCGAGCAGTCCGGCTCTGGATATTCTGATAACCGATACGGCACCAGCAGCGGTGGCCGATACACGCACAGTGAGCGAAGACGACACTGGCATTACCGGTAACGTGATCACTGGCACTAACGCCAACACTGACACTCTGGGTGCGGATGCGACGACTGTGACAGGCGTGAGCACGGGCGCAGCGAGTGGAGAGCTAACCGGTGGAGTTAATAGTGCCATCGCAGGCAGCTTCGGCACCTTAACCGTGAGTGCGGCTGGCCAGTACGAATATGTGCTTAACGCAGCAGCACAAGCGTTGGACGAAGGGGAAAGTGAAACCGATACGTTCAGCTATACCTTGAAAGACAGTGATGGTGATTACAGTACTGTTACCGTGACATTCACCATCAACGGCGCGGAAGATCCGTCGGAGATCACCGTTAATGAAGGCAATGGCGACAGTGACGAAGGTTCGGTGACCGA
>NZ_JAUOSC010000599.1:0-318 GCF_030548285.1 Gilvimarinus sp. 1_MG-2023 | reverse complement strand
CCCGAGTTGGCCAGAGGAAAGCCGATAACCAAAAGCGCGTTACCGGCGAATTGTCGGAACAGGGTGAGCCCGACAATCCATGCTCATATCACCTTTGCTTCAAGCGATATATCCAGCCCCGGTCGATTTTGCATGTTCCGGGGTTGTTAAGGCAGAGCCGTTATCAGGGGCCTAGAACTGGTCGTTGGTCAGTCCCATGATGCTTTCGCTACCGGCCAGCAAGGCAGAAGCATGCGCCTGATGACGTGGCACCATGTGCTCGCAGAAGAAACGGGCAGTCACCAGCTTGGCTTGCAGGAATTCAGGATCTCCCTGACC
>NZ_JAUOSC010000598.1:0-318 GCF_030548285.1 Gilvimarinus sp. 1_MG-2023 | reverse complement strand
CATCAAGGTGTTTCAACGTCAGGTCACCGGTCAATTCCGGATCACGCCGCCAGTCGTTGATTGACCCCTGCCAGCTGACAACCAATGGTTGGTTCAGTGTCACGGCCTGCGGCTGAGTCAGACGTAACGCCGCTATCTGTAATGCCCCGGCCAACTCGACAGGCAGGTTTTCAGCACTGTTGATCAGACCTACCGTCATATTATCGGCCGTTATCCGGGTCTGGATACCAGGTTGCTGCCAACGCAAATCCACATTACTGACCGTAATACCAGCCAACAGCACTTCAAACTGACGGCTGCTCTGGCTCGGACTGGCAC
>NZ_JAUOSC010000597.1:0-318 GCF_030548285.1 Gilvimarinus sp. 1_MG-2023 | reverse complement strand
ATCGAGTTTGACGACAGCCTGCACATACCCAACTCCGTCATCAACTGGGGTGGTGCCGACCTCACCAAACGCGCGCCAATGCCGGTATTCAGCGGAGTAGCCCTGAGCCATCACCAGCCGCCAGAGCACCGACGGCCAATCGGTGCACCGTGGGACACAATCAGCGAGTATGCCAGCGCCACCGAAACCCCATACTGGCTCGGCGTACTCACACCGGGCCCCGCGCCAGACGCCACCGCAGCAGAGACACACATCATCATGAACACAGTCCAATGCTACACACTGCCAGACCAAACCCCGCTGGCACTGGCTGATATC
>NZ_JAUOSC010000596.1:0-319 GCF_030548285.1 Gilvimarinus sp. 1_MG-2023 | reverse complement strand
GTATTCCCCCGCTTCCGGGTAAGGCTCGGTGCCCAGGAACAGCATGTGCTCCAGGAAATGCGCCAGACCTTCGCGACCGTCAGGGTCGTCACCACTGCCAGTGGCGACGGTCATGGCGGCGGCGGCCTTGTCGGTACCGGGCGTGGATACCAGCAGGACACGCAGGCCATTGTCGAGCTGGACGTATTCATACTTGAACGGGTCTGACGGGCTGACAATAGGACTGGTGTCCCCGTCTTCCCGGCAGTTCCAGGGAGTGGCGTCATTGCAGTCAGAGACGACGGCAGACGGTGGAGCAGAAGCGGGTTTGAGCATGGAA
>NZ_JAUOSC010000595.1:0-319 GCF_030548285.1 Gilvimarinus sp. 1_MG-2023 | reverse complement strand
CAATCAAACCGAGCAAGCCCTGTCGTAATTGTGGGATCGGTGCAATACGTGCAGTCAGGGAATCAACCAGCAAGGACATAAACTCTGCAGACAGGTGGGCATGGTCATAGTGATTGATCACCAGTACGGTATCACCGCTCTGTAATTCAAGAGAGATTCGGTCGTCTTTTAACAAGGCGCCCTTGACTGAAGAAAAGAAACGATCAAGATCTTGCTGATAATCAGCCATCTTGTGTGTGGTGCCAGCGGATGCCAAGGCTTCCATCCAGAGCTGTCGAAAGCGGCGTGGTGAAATTTCGTCTTCAACCACTTTTAATTC
>NZ_JAUOSC010000594.1:0-319 GCF_030548285.1 Gilvimarinus sp. 1_MG-2023 | reverse complement strand
GATCAAGGTAGGTGTCGACGGCAACAAGCTGGATGATTCCCCTTACGACGCCAATCCCGCAGGTTTTGCCTTGCATGGCGCTATCCATGGCGCCCGTGATGACATCCACTGCGTGATTCATACCCACACCAATGAAGTGTCTGCCATCGCCCAGAAAAAAATCGGCTTTACCCACAACGATTTTTACGGTGCCCAGCTGTTTGGTCGCGTTGGCTACCACGCCTTTGAAGGCATCACCCTGTTTCCGGAAGAGCGTAGCCGCATGCTCGACAGCCTTGGTGACAGACACATACTGGTCTTGCGTAACCATGGCATCGCC
>NZ_JAUOSC010000593.1:0-319 GCF_030548285.1 Gilvimarinus sp. 1_MG-2023 | reverse complement strand
ACATGGCTCAAGCCGGTATCCACTCCCACAATGGCTTCAGCATGAGCCAGATAGGCAGTCAATGAGTCCAATCCCATGCGAGGTAGTACGCTGACACCCTCCACCCCATCAGCGATGGCCATTGCCCGCTGATGTTCTTCTTCATTACCCCAAGGCAATACCACCTGGCGGCCACTGGCAACCACATCCATTGCCAGCTGACGCCAATAATCCTCCGGCCACAATTTGGTGACCCAGGTTGTGCCGTGTAAAAACAGCCAATAACTGGCCTCTATGTCCGGAGCCTGCCAGCGATGGCGATCCACCCCATAGCTGAAGG
>NZ_JAUOSC010000592.1:0-319 GCF_030548285.1 Gilvimarinus sp. 1_MG-2023 | reverse complement strand
ATTTTGTGATGTTTACTCAGGCTGCCACTCCGTGCTCTCTGTCACACATTGTGCAGGCTTTTTCTTCAGGCCGGTTGGTTGGCCCTGTCAATGCCCTGCTTTTGAAAACAGATTGATCATGGCAACACCGGTAATAATCAACCCCATACCAGCCAATGCCCAAAGATCAGGTTTTTGCCCGTGCAGGAAAAAGGCAATAACGGCCACTAGTACGACCCCCAACCCAGCCCAGACGGCGTAGGCAATACCCACCGGAATGGTTTTTAACGCGACAGATAAAAAGTAGAACGCAACCTCATATCCCAATACAACAATAATC
>NZ_JAUOSC010000591.1:0-319 GCF_030548285.1 Gilvimarinus sp. 1_MG-2023 | reverse complement strand
GAAGCGATGACCCCACTGCCAGCTGCGTCACGTCCAGCGCAGAGGCAGCAATCACCCCATCATTGGTATTCACCAGCATGCTGGTAATACTCAGCAAGATGCTCTCATCCATGGCGCCCATGCTGTCTACACTTATGCCATCCAGCGTTATGGTCAGCGTTGCCGTACCGCCCGGCACAACGACCCCCTCGCCGCTCTGGCTGCTGTACACCGCCGGGTTGCTGTTGGCAGCGGCCAGCAAGGCGCTGTTATCGCCACCTTCGGCCAATTGCTCCAGCTCAATACTGGCGGCCGTGCCGGTCACCAAGGTGTGATAACC
>NZ_JAUOSC010000590.1:0-319 GCF_030548285.1 Gilvimarinus sp. 1_MG-2023 | reverse complement strand
GTATTCGCGGTGAACACCATCCCGCATGGTCGTTTCACAGCAGACATTGGTCACCGTGCCGCAGACAATCAGGGTATCGATGTCTTTCATCCGCAGGATCATGTCGAGATCGGTGTTATGAAAACCACTGTAAAACAACTTGTCGACGACAATGTCACCGTCTTGTGGCTGCAGCTCATCGATCACTTCAATGGCCGGGTTGGAACGCGCAAACTGGGCATCGGCATCTGGATACAAGTCGCGGAAACGCCCGGTGTCAGAGCCATCTCCCCGCACTACATGGCGTAAATAAATTACTGGCATGGCCGCGGCACGCATG
>NZ_JAUOSC010000059.1:0-559 GCF_030548285.1 Gilvimarinus sp. 1_MG-2023 | reverse complement strand
CATCTGCCAGCCCCCAAGCCCTTTTTCGTGAGCCAGTCAGCGGCTTTAGCCATCTTGCCGGCGCTCTTCTTTCGCTGGTAGCACTTTATATTCTGTATAGCCGGGCAGCGCAGTACGGCAACCTCTGGCACATTGTATCTTTCAGTCTTTTTGGCATCACCATGCTGCTGATGTTTGCCAGCAGTGCCCTGTACCACCTGGTACAAGGCTCCGGGCAAACAATCACCCGGCTCAAGCGGCTGGATCATATCGCGATTTTTTTACTGATCGCCGGAACCTACACCCCGTTTTGCCTGATTCCACTCCATGGCCCGATGGGCTGGTGGTTGTTTGCAATCGTATGGACGCTGGCGGGATTTGGCGTGGTACTGAAACTGGTCTGGATTACCGCACCACGCTGGCTATCAACTCTGGTGTATGTTGCCATGGGCTGGCTAGTGGTTGTCGCAGCGCAGCCCGCCATGGAACGTATCCCGGTTGACGCCCTGTTATGGCTGGCCGCTGGCGGCGGCTTCTACACCGTTGGTGCAATGATTTACGCTTTCAAGTGGCCCAACCC
>NZ_JAUOSC010000589.1:0-320 GCF_030548285.1 Gilvimarinus sp. 1_MG-2023 | reverse complement strand
GGTCAAGGTCGGTAAGTGTCTGGGCATAGGCCACCAGCGAACCGGCACCGGAACCCCGGCCAGGCCCGACGGGAATATCGTGCTGTTTGGCCCACTGAATAAAGTCCATCACGATCAGGAAGTAACCGGGGAATCCCATCTGGATAATAATATCCAGCTCGAAGATCAGCCGTTCATCATAGGGTTTGCGCTTCTCACGGTATTCTTCGGAGTCTTTCGGAATACCGGCCAGAATCACCTCCAGACGTTCTTCCAGACCCACTTCGGATATCTTGCGGAAAAAATCCGCTTCACTCATACCTTCGGGGATCGGGTAATCC
>NZ_JAUOSC010000588.1:0-320 GCF_030548285.1 Gilvimarinus sp. 1_MG-2023 | reverse complement strand
GTAGAAGTAAGCACGACCGTTGTCCTGTTTGGTATCTGCTTCGACGGCGAGGGCCAGAATGCCGTTACTGACGGCAACGCTGTTAACACCACCGACTTCGAAGCCGGCTACACCGGCGTCTTCGGCAGAAATAGTGCCCAGCAGCGTTGGGGCGGATGGATCATTCAGGTCGAGTACGTCAACCGCGGCATTCCCTGAGTTGATCACAAACAGTTTGTTGGTGGTGCTGTCGAAGGCAACGATTTCAGCACCGCCATCGTCATAAATACCCGACTCATAACGGCCGACCTGAACCAGCTGACCACTGAAGCCATCAACAC
>NZ_JAUOSC010000587.1:0-320 GCF_030548285.1 Gilvimarinus sp. 1_MG-2023 | reverse complement strand
ATGGGGAAACGCTAATGTGGTCCTTGTCGGCCCGGCTGTTCCGCTCTTTGCTGGTGGGGCAGTTGGTGATCATCGTACTGATTGCCACTGCCACTGCTATCGCGCTGTTTGTATCCGCTACCGATTATTTCAAAACCCGGCTGGAGCATGATCGAGACCTGTTGTTGCAGGAGATTCACTGGCACGACGACCGCATGGATATTGATGAACATATTTTACCGCCTATCTTTGTTGCCCTGGAATCCGGCCATTATTACCAGGTGAACTGGAATGGCCAGCAACTGAAGTCGCCTTCGTTGGGTGATCGGGCGCTGGAAATG
>NZ_JAUOSC010000586.1:0-320 GCF_030548285.1 Gilvimarinus sp. 1_MG-2023 | reverse complement strand
GTTTTCTACCCCTCCTTGTAAAAAATTATTATAAAACAATGGCTTGCCAAGGTGGTTGCAAAAACCACCGCATTTGCAAAAGTTGACTGATTTTTAAACAGCATATGGTTGCCAAAGCACCTGTTATTTCTTACCTGAGTACTTTGCCCCGTTGCCGCAGCAAAGTCAGCCTGATGATGGTTAAAAGCTTTTGTTGTCTGTGCCGTCTGTGCCGGGGGCTGTTTGCTGCAAAACGGCCACGGACGAAACCGGTCACGAACGGAGCGTCTGTTTATCCTTGAGGCTGCTATGCTGACGGTGAGAGTCTGGCTGTCTTGATG
>NZ_JAUOSC010000585.1:0-321 GCF_030548285.1 Gilvimarinus sp. 1_MG-2023 | reverse complement strand
GGCATCAACACCACGCCATCGCGCCTTCAAAGGCCTGGCCTGGGCACTGCTGGTTTACGGCGTCGCCGCCTTCTGGGGCGCATTGCAAGGCAACCATAATCCGTTACAGCCACTGACATCTACTCATGCCGGGTCTGCTGCCAGCGCTGAACAGCAGGCCAACGCTTTTTATCGCACCGAGTCGGTGACTGACATCCAGCGCCTGATCAAAAACAGCCAGCAACCCGTCATGCTGGATCTCTACGCCGACTGGTGCATCAGCTGCAAAGTCATGGATGAAGAAATTTTTGCCGATGATGAAGTACAGCGCCAATTGAGCCA
>NZ_JAUOSC010000584.1:0-321 GCF_030548285.1 Gilvimarinus sp. 1_MG-2023 | reverse complement strand
CATCCGCAGCATGTACGGCGAGCTGGTCGGTACGCTGTCGATTCTCTCTATCAGCGGTATCACGGTGGTACTGGGTGCGCTGCTGAAACCCGTCAAGTTCGATATGGATGAGCTTGAGAGCATGACGGCCGATCTGGATCACAATGTTGAAGTCGCCAATCGTGCCTGACATCCCGTCGCAAACTGATACGACCCCACTGAGGAAACCGCTATGTCGATTTTGTTTTATGTAACTTTGTTTCTGTGTCTGATAGCGACGGCCATTTTTGTGGCCGGCTATATCAAGGGCGTTACCGGGGCGGTGGCAGATCACCGCGCCAC
>NZ_JAUOSC010000583.1:0-321 GCF_030548285.1 Gilvimarinus sp. 1_MG-2023 | reverse complement strand
CCTTTGCTGATGGTATTGCCTGGGGTGAAGCGAAGAAACAACTGTTCGAGCTGATCAACGCTGAGCTGGCTGAATCACGGGAGCGTTACAACGACTTGATGAGCCGTCCCCAGGATATCGAAGAACAGCTGCAGGCCGGTGCTGCCCGCGCTCGCGCCATCAGTGAACCCATGATGGCTGAGGTGCGGCAGGCGGTAGGTATCGCCCGCTTGTTTTGAAAACCCGTTCGGTGAATCGGGTTATCCGTATTTGTTGTCACTGGCACCTGCGTTTGGCAGGTAGTCCGTATCAGGATCAATACAAGAGGGATGTTATTTGAGC
>NZ_JAUOSC010000582.1:0-321 GCF_030548285.1 Gilvimarinus sp. 1_MG-2023 | reverse complement strand
GATCGGAGTGGTGCCACCGACCCGGTAAAATTCACCATCGGCCAGTACTCGTAACAATCGGGTCTGGGTTTCGGATGGCATATCACCGATTTCATCGAGAAACAGGGTACCGCCGTTGGCTTGTTCAAAACGGCCGCGACGCTGCCCGCCAGCTCCGGTAAAGGAGCCTTTTTCGTGGCCAAACAATTCCGATTCAATCAGGTCTCGTGGAATGGCCGCCATATTCAGGGCAATAAACGGTTCAATTGCCCGCGGGCTATGCTTGTGCAAGGCATGGGCAACCAGTTCTTTACCAGTACCGGATTCGCCATTGATCAGTAC
>NZ_JAUOSC010000581.1:0-322 GCF_030548285.1 Gilvimarinus sp. 1_MG-2023 | reverse complement strand
GACCTGGGATCGTTTGCTGGATGTCTTCCCCAACACCCTGATCCAGACTTATGGAGAAGCGGTTGGCTAGCCAGATGGGCACATGGGCAACTCCGAAGTCGGCCATATGAATCTCGGGGCTGGTCGCATCGTTTACCAGAACTTCACCCGTATCAACAAAGCCATTGTTGATGGCGAGCTGCAACAGAACCCGGCACTGGTGGCAGCGATGGACAAGGCCAAAGCCGCAGGGGGCGCAGTACATTTCACCGGTCTGCTATCACCTGGCGGTGTTCATAGCCATGAAGACCATCTGGTCGCCCTGCTCGAAATGGCCCATGAG
>NZ_JAUOSC010000580.1:0-322 GCF_030548285.1 Gilvimarinus sp. 1_MG-2023 | reverse complement strand
CCCTGGTAGAGGGTGGACTCGTTCAAAAACGATTGGAGCAATGTAATACGCTGGCATCAGATACTGATATGCCAATGTTGTCTGTGGTGATTCCGGTGTATAAACCGGACCTGGAATTATTTCGTCGATGTGTGCAATCGGTGCTATCGCAGAGCTATCAGAAATTGGAGCTGTGTTTGGCAGATGATTGCTCTGGTTTGGATGAGTTGAAGGAAATGATGGTTGACCTTCAAAGCCAAGATAATCGGGTCAAAGTCGTTTTTCGGGAGCAAAATGGTCATATCTCTGTCGCAACCAATGATGCACTAGCATTGGCAACAGG
>NZ_JAUOSC010000058.1:0-559 GCF_030548285.1 Gilvimarinus sp. 1_MG-2023 | reverse complement strand
GCTATCGCCCTGTTCGTTGGTGTCTTGCCAGCGGGTTTTCATCGACATGGAGTCTTTGCCCACTGGAATGGTCACTTGCAGCTCGGGGCAGAGCTCCATCCCAACGGCTTTTACCGTGGCGTACAGTTTCTCGTCTTCACCCTCGTGACCAGCCGCACACATCCAGTTGGCTGACAACTTGATGTCGGCTATCCGGGCAATCGGTGCCGCCGCCAGGTTGGTGATGGCTTCCGCCACTGCCAGTCGACCGGATGCCGGTGCATCCAGCAATGCAACCGGAGTACGCTCCCCCATCGCCATGGCTTCACCGACATAACTGTCGTAAGACGCAGTGGTTACCGCCACGTCTGCGACTGGCACCTGCCAAGGGCCAACAAACTGGTCACGGGCAACGGTACCGGTAATGGAGCGGTCACCAATGGTGATCAGAAAGGACTTGCTGGCAACCGTTGGCAAGGTCAGTACCCGCTCCGCCGCTTCGGCCAGATCAATACCTGTCGTATCAAACGGCGTTGCCGCTGTGGCACGAGTGCTGGCATCCCGGTGCATACGCGGTGGC
>NZ_JAUOSC010000579.1:0-322 GCF_030548285.1 Gilvimarinus sp. 1_MG-2023 | reverse complement strand
CTCAAATACAACCGGCCATTGAATGCGGCCTAACACCGCCTGTGCG
The DNA here is from genome assembly GCF_030548285.1 of Gilvimarinus sp. 1_MG-2023. Lineage (NCBI taxonomy): Bacteria > Pseudomonadati > Pseudomonadota > Gammaproteobacteria > Cellvibrionales > Cellvibrionaceae > Gilvimarinus > Gilvimarinus sp. 1_MG-2023. Next base: position 276 of record NZ_JAUOSC010000579.1, on the reverse strand, counting down.
GTATCAATGATCAGGTCTGTCGTCACGGCTGATAGCAGCGGTTTGGCAATGGTGAGTAACCAGGTCATTGGGCCTCCAGGATATTGTTCAGATCTGTGGTGTATGCCTGGGCGATCCACTCCGACACATCAAAGCCGGGGCAGGTTTTGCCGTCAAACAGATCGCGATGACCACACACGGTCGAGATCGACAGGCCATTGCCGGGGTGTGAGAGAGACACAACCAGGGATCGAAGGGCAGACCATTGCTCTGGTGTGTAGCGGTCGCGGCCGATCA
>NZ_JAUOSC010000578.1:0-323 GCF_030548285.1 Gilvimarinus sp. 1_MG-2023 | reverse complement strand
GTTTCAGGGTCTCCCGCGACTTGGAACAACGGGGATTGTGGTAAATCTGTATATCACTCATGCTGTGTACACTCTTAAATAGTCAACCAATTGGTAGTGATTGTAACAAGGAAGCTTTAGATGCTCACCGCTTTCCGCCGTGGTCGCCGGGTACTGCGACTGATCTGGCAAACCCTTAAACGGTTCGAGTCGATGGAGCGTCGGCGCGATGCCGCTGCCCTGACCTATACCACGCTGTTTGCGCTGGTGCCGGTGATTACTGTGACCTACGCCATCCTCAGCGCGATTCCTTCACTGCAGGCGTTGGGTACGCACGCACACAC
>NZ_JAUOSC010000577.1:0-323 GCF_030548285.1 Gilvimarinus sp. 1_MG-2023 | reverse complement strand
TCTGGCGCGAGATCAAAAACCTGCTTGAACTCCCGTAAGGACCGTAGAGAGGGCCCCTGGAGGCCGAGGGATTGTAGCGACCCCAGGACAGCCACGGAGGGCGTCCCCACAATCTGGACGTTGGGTTTGACCGTAGGGACCGGCTCCGTCCGTGTCCCTTGGCCGATTCCGTCATGATGATCGGCTTAAAGAAAATCAACAGACAAACAAACCCCTACAATAAACCCCTAATACCCACATTATTAATAATGATATAACGCATTGCTCACACGACACGTATATCCGTAAGTATTTGTAACAGCAACAAATCAAAAGGCCAAAAA
>NZ_JAUOSC010000576.1:0-323 GCF_030548285.1 Gilvimarinus sp. 1_MG-2023 | reverse complement strand
AGGTTACAACGGTTGTTCATGACCCTGGTCAGGCCATTGATCAGACTGTTGCTGGCTTTGGGCGGCAATTGCCAGTGAAAAAGCAAATAGCAAATGGTGCCGGATGTCATCATAACAGTTGTTGCCCCATCAGCATTGGGCCAGCACTCCGGCCGGTACAGGGGTTTCCAGAATCGCGGCGATGGTATGGATCAGGTCGCGTTCAGCCGGGCGCAATATACCGTCAGCACGGCCGCAGGCTACCATGGATTTGATCAATCGGCCTTTGATATGGGGGTATAGCTCGGTCAGCCGGGTGAGCGACTGGTTCAACGGTTTCAGGC
>NZ_JAUOSC010000575.1:0-323 GCF_030548285.1 Gilvimarinus sp. 1_MG-2023 | reverse complement strand
GGCCAACGCCTTGCACAGCTCGGTTTTACCCACCCCGGTCGGGCCAAGGAACAGGAAAGAACCATGAGGTCGATTCGGGTCCGACAACCCGGCGCGGGAACGTCGTACCGCGTTGGCCACGGCCTTGATGGCCTGATCCTGTCCCACCACGGACTCATGTAATACATCTTCCATACGCAGCAGTTTTTCCCGTTCACCTTCCAGCATCCGGCTCACCGGAACGCCGGTCCAGCGAGAAACCACTTCAGCGATTTCATCTTCTGTCACCTTGTTACGTAACAGGGTAAATTCCTGCGAGCCATTGGACTCGGCTTCATTGGCAC
>NZ_JAUOSC010000574.1:0-323 GCF_030548285.1 Gilvimarinus sp. 1_MG-2023 | reverse complement strand
CGGTTGGCCTTTTGCTGCTGGCACTGAGCTGTCAGGCAACACTACTGATCAATGAGGTAGATGCCGACACCGAAGGCAATGACAACGCCGAATTTATCGAGCTGTACAACGGTGGTCGTGGCGCGACGTCATTAACCGGCTACGTACTGGTGCTGTATAACGGCAGCAACGACCGCGCCTATCTGGCGCTGGATTTGTCGGCCAGGCGCACAAATGCGGAAGGGTATTTTGTGGTCTGTGGTAGCGCTGCCACGATCGCTGGTTGCGGCCTGGAAATAGGGAACAATATTCTGCAAAACGGTGCCGATGCCGTTGCCCTGTAC
>NZ_JAUOSC010000573.1:0-323 GCF_030548285.1 Gilvimarinus sp. 1_MG-2023 | reverse complement strand
CCTCTGGCTTTTCGGCAGCTGGCTGAAGTACTTGCTTCAGGCGGCGCATTCCGGCTTCTGTCCTGTTATTTTAAATCGTATTACGTAACACATAATATTACATAATTTATCTGGAAATATAAAAATAAAAATTCAAAAATATAACCAGCGATAATAAATGTTATCGTTGGTTATAGTAGTATAGGTACCCTGTCAGCCCTGTACCGGCGGTACAGCCCCCAGCAGGCCAGTTACATCTCACGGGAGAAAACCATATGAGCAAGACCCTCATCAGCCATCCTCTCCCCACAACCGGGGATGCCAACAAAACGCCGCTCTTGGTC
>NZ_JAUOSC010000572.1:0-323 GCF_030548285.1 Gilvimarinus sp. 1_MG-2023 | reverse complement strand
CCTGGATGCGGCCCGTTTTTCCTTCCTGTTGTCGGTCCCGCTGATTTTGGCAGCATCCGGCCTCAAAGTGGTGGAGCTGATTCAGGCTGCCGATGGAGTGGACTGGTTTAGCCTGTTGCTGGGGATGGCGGTGTCGGGCATCAGCGCCTGGGCGGGGATTCACTACTTCCTGCAGCTGGTCGACAAGCTGGGTATGCTGCCGTTTGTGATTTACCGCTTGTTGCTGGGTGCGATGCTGTTTCTGTTTTTTGTCTGAGTGGCAGCACCATGGCTGAGTTGATTTGTTTGGCGCCAGAGTATGCGGCTGAAGCAGCGGTCTGGTC
>NZ_JAUOSC010000571.1:0-324 GCF_030548285.1 Gilvimarinus sp. 1_MG-2023 | reverse complement strand
GTGCCGAGTGCACCGGAAAGCCATGTCTTTGCCGAACCCGGCACCATGGGCATGCTGATCAACACCGGGCATCTGGAAGAAAACCCGGAGCAGGAGATGCTGCTGGTGTGTTTTCCTGATGAAGCAGGCAATCCATTTCATCTGGTGACCTGTTTTCCAGACGAAATCAGCGCGGAACCGCCAGTTACCCATTAACCCTATCGCCCATTAACCCTATTGAGTGAGGCCGTATGCCAATCCGGGAATACCACCAACGTACCCGACACTTGCCGGATGCTTACGCTGCCGGGCCGGAAAGCCTCGATTGGGATGCCCAGCCGAACC
>NZ_JAUOSC010000570.1:0-324 GCF_030548285.1 Gilvimarinus sp. 1_MG-2023 | reverse complement strand
CCCCCTGTTTAATGGCACCCCGACGGATTTGAGCGACAGCAGCTATCAACGCTTTCTGGCCAAAAATGATTTACCGGTACTGGTCGATTTCTGGGCGGAATGGTGCGGACCGTGCAAGATGATGGGGCCTGTTTTCAAGGAGTTGTGCGCAGAACAGCAACATCAGCTGCGCTTCGCCAAGGTCAATACCGAACAGGCGCCCATGGTGAGTCAACAATTGGGCATTCGCAGCATTCCAACGCTGATCCTGTTCCGCCACGGCAAAGAAGTCGATCGTCTCGCCGGCGCCTTGCCAGCACCCCAGCTACGCCAGTGGATCGCTGC
>NZ_JAUOSC010000057.1:0-564 GCF_030548285.1 Gilvimarinus sp. 1_MG-2023 | reverse complement strand
GGCCAGAATCCCACAGCGGGCGCTGCAATATCTCCAGCGTAGTGTGCTGATCACCATTGATAACACTGAGAATTTGCCCGCCCAACACAACGGTTTGATGTTGGTATTGCTCCGGGTTGGCTTGTATCTGTTGCAATGACGGCAACATGTCGGGGTCAGGTACTGCGACTGATGACGGGTAGCTGGCACAGCCGGATAGCAGCAGTGCCAATGCGCTGCATCGCAGGCCGGATTGCCAGTGGCGCAGAGAGTGAGGGTGGTGCTGTGAGGTATGACGAAAAAAGTACATAAGCCAAGTTCCCTGTCGTGCTGAATGACGTTGATAGCCAATGGTTTGATATCAGTGCCAGAAGAATAGATCGGCAGGTTTCGCCGTTCTGGCCGCGTGTTACTATGCCGGTTTTTTACTGACATGCCGAGAAGCCTCCATGAGTGAGACACTGACAAAAGATCAGCTGGATACTGTATTGCAAGAAGCGGACTTACTGAAAACCCCGGAGCAAGTGGACGACGCGATCAATCAGCTCGCCGCTGATCTGACTGAGCGCCTGCAAGATACGGTTC
>NZ_JAUOSC010000569.1:0-324 GCF_030548285.1 Gilvimarinus sp. 1_MG-2023 | reverse complement strand
GAGCATTGCTGTTGCTGTTGGCTGATTCGCTGGCCCGCACCTGGATGGCCCCGGCCGATTTACCGGTCGGGCTGGTCATGGCGCTCCTGGGTGGGCCGGTTTTCCTGCTGTTGTTGATGCAGCAGAATGGAGGGCAGTCACGATGATCCGGGCTGATGCGGTATCGGTCGTCAAAGGGCGAAGTACGCTGCTGGACTCGGCTTCCATGGTGTTATGCACTGGTGAGCGGCTGGCGGTACTGGGTGCGAATGGTGCCGGAAAATCAACCTTGCTATCCTGTTTGTGTGGCGAGAATACCGATTACGACGGGCAAGTGTGGCTGGG
>NZ_JAUOSC010000568.1:0-324 GCF_030548285.1 Gilvimarinus sp. 1_MG-2023 | reverse complement strand
GCACTGGCACGCATGGCGCTGACCATCGAAGAGCACTATGGCCGGCCGATGGATATCGAATGGGCCAAGGATGGGGATGACGGCAAGTTGTACGTGGTGCAGGCGCGACCGGAAACGGTCAAGAGCCGCACCAGCAAAACCGTGATGGAGCGCTACCTGCTGAAAGAAACCGGCACGGTGCTGGCCGAAGGACGCAGTATTGGCCACCGGATTGGCTCCGGGCCGGTTCGGGTCCTGAACGATATCGACGATATGGATCAGATCCGGGAAGGGGATGTACTGGTTGCCGATATGACCGACCCGGATTGGGAACCGATCATGAAA
>NZ_JAUOSC010000567.1:0-324 GCF_030548285.1 Gilvimarinus sp. 1_MG-2023 | reverse complement strand
ATACCGTACGCCATGATCGCCATCACCAGTGTTGGCCACCAGCCACTCTGGCGGCTTCCCATACCGGCACCGGCCCCCATCACATCCTGGGCACTGAAACGACTCTGACTGATCAGCTCAAGACCCGGTGATGCCACTAACCAGTGCCAGGGCCAGCTGACAACCGCCATCATGTGTACCATGGTGCGATTGTCACTGATCAGTGTCGACGACCAGCCAAATTGATAATCCTGAAAGGTCGCCAGTGCAAAAAAGGCCAGCAAGGCAGCGACTGAAAAAACCAATCCCAGCCACTGGGTTTGCCAAAGCATCCAGGGGAACAAC
>NZ_JAUOSC010000566.1:0-325 GCF_030548285.1 Gilvimarinus sp. 1_MG-2023 | reverse complement strand
GCCTTCGGGTATCTGTCCACCTGCCAGCAGCTGGATATGGGGTTGTTCGAGCGCCCGTTCGACAAAACTGGCGACGCTGTTGCGCTGGCGCTGGCTGATCAGCGGGCCAAGATCATTGCAACGGTCGTCGGCCTGGTTAAAGGTCAGCGAGGCGACTTTCTCTGCCAGTGCTGCAATCAGCGGCTGATAAATACGGGCGTCAGCGTAAATATGGCAAGCGGCGGTGCAGTCTTGCCCGGCGTTGTAGTAGCCATAGCGCCCCACCCCTTCAACCACCGCATCGAGGTTGGCGTCTGCCAGTACAATCACCGGGGCTTTGCCGCCC
>NZ_JAUOSC010000565.1:0-325 GCF_030548285.1 Gilvimarinus sp. 1_MG-2023 | reverse complement strand
GACTGAAGCGATGCAACGAGAGCGCAACCAGCTCTTTACCAACCCCGGTATCCCCATAAATCATCACGGGAATATCCATCGGCGCAAACTGCAGGACATCGCTGCGCAAGCGATGAATGGCCTGACATTGCCCGACGATCACCTGTTCGATGGCGGCACCATTTTCCAATGACTGATGGGCTTGTAATAAGTTAAGGGCATGAAGACGCTTATCCACGGCTTTTTGTACCGCTGCCAGCAGATAATCGGTATCAAAGGGTTTTTCGACAAAATCCGTAATGCCCTGCTTCATGGCATCGACGGCAATGGAGATATCACCATACCC
>NZ_JAUOSC010000564.1:0-325 GCF_030548285.1 Gilvimarinus sp. 1_MG-2023 | reverse complement strand
CATCGTGACACCGTACTTTCCGAGCAGGAACGTGAAGAAAACCGAACGATGATGATCTGCGTCAGTCGCTCCAAAACCCGCAAGCTGATTTTGGATCTTTGACGAACCGCACCTCGTAAAACGCTGTCTTGCGGACGAGCCGTCCGCGCTCCCGGACAAGGGGCGCTGCATTTTTAGCCGCGTCCATTTACTCAGCCCTCGAACGGCTTTTTACCATAGTCCGCGTGTGCCATTCCATTCTGGCCCGGGACGTTCCATAGGATAAAGCGGACGGGCCGTCCGCGCTCCCATGATTTGATGAGCGGCATAGTGTTAACACCGGGAG
>NZ_JAUOSC010000563.1:0-325 GCF_030548285.1 Gilvimarinus sp. 1_MG-2023 | reverse complement strand
GTGCACGGTCATGACTTTGTCGGGTTGGCACCTGCTGCCATGATGGCTTCGGCAGGGCCAGACGTGTGGTAAAAAAAGAAAGCACCACCACCGATAAAGGAAGGAGGGAGGTAAACAGAGTGCTTCCTTTTTATCCGGCAGCTATTGGTTATGAGAAACCGGATAAAAAGAAGACGACTCTGTGGTGGTGCTTTCAAAACGGTGAGGCCCGGCTGGGGGTATTACCAGCTTGGGCCTTTTTCGGCTTCCATTTTACGAACCATGGCGTCGAAGAATTTTTTGGCAAAGCCACTGTCTTTGATCAGCATCTGGGTCAGGTCGGCAC
>NZ_JAUOSC010000562.1:0-325 GCF_030548285.1 Gilvimarinus sp. 1_MG-2023 | reverse complement strand
CTGATGGGCATTTCCTGACCCTGGCTGTAGGCCATTTTGTCGGTCAGAAAACCGAAATCCGGCTGATGCACATTGAGCATGTTCTGCACGGCCTTGGAGGTAACACCAATCTTTTTGCCGATAATGCGTTCTCCGGCTTCGATACGGCGCTCATTCATACGTAATGAAACGTGATAAGCATCCTTGATGGTGATGTCGGGATAGCGCTCCGTCAGTGGGCGCAGCGTCGTACGGTTAACCAGCGCGTTATACAGCTCGTCTCCCGCTTGCTTGATATCAGCTTCATTCATAAAAAAATACCATCCATCTCGGTGAATAAATCAGC
>NZ_JAUOSC010000561.1:0-325 GCF_030548285.1 Gilvimarinus sp. 1_MG-2023 | reverse complement strand
GGAGCTGGTAACTTTACCAATCAGGCCGTTACCCTGGCGGTCAATAACCTTGATGAAGCAGCACCGACGATTACCTCTGGCGCTACCGCGACTGCGATCGATGAAAACTCTGGTGCTGGGCAAGTGGTGTATACCGCTGCCGCTGATGACTCTGCTGATATTTCGGACGGCGTAACGTTTAGCCTCAGTGGTACTGACGCGGCTTACTTCACCATTGATACCAATACTGGCGAAATGACTCTAAAAGCTGATGCTGACTATGAAACCAAGTCCAGCTACAGCTTTACCGTCACCGCCACCGATGGGGCTGGTAACTTCGCTGATC
>NZ_JAUOSC010000560.1:0-326 GCF_030548285.1 Gilvimarinus sp. 1_MG-2023 | reverse complement strand
CGGGTACACTCACCGCGCTGGCCGTGCCAGCCACAGATTGCAAAAAGCGACGACGGCTCAAATCGGGAGTACGTGACATACTTGGACCTCAACATAACGAGAGGGCGTAATTGCCACATCAATGACTTAAAAGGCCATAATCGTAAATATTTGTTAAGAACTTAAGACAGAAAGCCTCCTGAGGTAAATCTTTATCAAGAACTACTGGCGGCATGAGTTTTCCGTGCTGGCCTGCACGGCACGCGTCCATTAAACTCAACGGCCTTTTTTACCGGCCGGGGCCAGATCGGAATGCTAGATAAGAATTCGTTGTCACAACTGCAATC
>NZ_JAUOSC010000056.1:0-566 GCF_030548285.1 Gilvimarinus sp. 1_MG-2023 | reverse complement strand
GGGCTGAGGCTGTCTCCCTTGCCGGATGCCAGCGTTTGCAGGGTGTTGATGCCGAGCTGCAGGCTGTGGCTGGGGTCGCCGTAGATGTCATCAAATGACTCCGGATTCTGTTCAAACAGACTGGCCAGGAGTGGCGTAGCATCGCTGATGGAGGTATCTCCGGTACGAGCCAGCTGCTCTACCAGAGTGGCGGCCTGAACGACGGCGGCAATGGCAATGGCTTGCTGACGGCGGTCAGTCATGTTGGTTCCCTGCTGTGACGGATGAGTCATTAGTGGATGGTTGATTGCTGGTGGTTTCAATAACGCCGCCGCCGAGGCAAACGTCATCCAGATAAAAAACCACCGATTGCCCCGGTGTGATGGCGCGTTGTGGCTGTTCGAAAATCACCCGGTAGCCCGTCTGACCATCGACGGTGTCTTGTCGTTCAATCACGCAGTGCTGGTCACTCTGGCGATAACGGACTTTGGCGGTGCAGTGTAAGGGCAACTTGGCCGGTTCCTGATTTACCCAGAAAATAGCACCGGTGGTGAGTGTGTCGGTAAACAGCAGCGGGTGGTTTTTAC
>NZ_JAUOSC010000559.1:0-326 GCF_030548285.1 Gilvimarinus sp. 1_MG-2023 | reverse complement strand
CTTATGGACTGTCATGATTCCGCTCTCACCCCGGCACTCATTACATCAACAGAGCCCTTCGCTGCGACTCGCCACGGCTTGAACACAGCCGCTGATATACACTTCCAGAATCTTGCAGTGCAAGATGCGTCGGAGCAGGCGCTGGTACAAGACTGGCTACCGATTTCAATTGATCAGGTCAGCAGCGGTCGCTATGCCGGGCGCTATCAGGAACTCAATCTGCCGGGCATCAAGATGGTGATCGAGCGCCAGAACTGCACAGTGCACAAACGTTTCACCATGGATAAGAAATATTGCACTCTTTCCTATGTCCGCGGCACCCTCGA
>NZ_JAUOSC010000558.1:0-326 GCF_030548285.1 Gilvimarinus sp. 1_MG-2023 | reverse complement strand
GCACCACCATGCGCTTGCCACTCAAACCGGCTGAATACCCCATAATGCTGCCGCTGGCGATAAAGACCACGAACAACAGCAGTAAAATGCTCTCCGGCACATGCAATTGCAGCAGTGCGTTCCGTTTGCCCTGGGCATCGATCATCGCATTCAGGGATTGCAAGAATGAGCCGGTTGTCACCGGTCTGGGGTCTGTTTCCGTTGCTGCCAGGGTAATCCCCCATAGCTGATTCTGTAACGCCACGATTTGGCGCTGGTAATCGCTACGCACATCGATACGAGTAAGATCAACCTGCCCCATCTCTACCCGCAAACGAATATAGTCC
>NZ_JAUOSC010000557.1:0-327 GCF_030548285.1 Gilvimarinus sp. 1_MG-2023 | reverse complement strand
AACCAGGGTCTGGTCAAGCTTGATCAGCAGGGGAGTGCCGTCGGCAGTATCACCCATGAAACCGAGTTGTGGGATTGGGTTGCCAGTCAGGTTCAGGGAGATAAAGACCGCAGGTACGGTGTAAGCAAAGATCAGTACACAGTATTGCGCGATCTGGGTGTAGGTAACGCCTTTCATACCGCCGAGTACGGCGTAGAAGAATACAATCGCCATACCGGAGTACAGGCCAGTTGCATAATCAACGTCGAGGAAGCGGGAGAAAGCCACGCCGATGCCTTTCATTTGACCAATTACATAGGTCAGGGAAGCAACGATCAGGCAGACAAC
>NZ_JAUOSC010000556.1:0-327 GCF_030548285.1 Gilvimarinus sp. 1_MG-2023 | reverse complement strand
GCAATGGGTTTCCCCGATGTCACCACCCGGAACAGCCAGCCACGAATGGCATCCTGTAATAAATACTCGGTGATCGCCGCCACCAATAATTCCAGATTACCCGCCTCAAAACGTTCCCCGGCTGTTCCCATGGCCTGCTTCAGAGTGGCGAGTTGCGCAGCCTGACCCGCCATCGACGGCCCGGCTTCCAGATACAGGGTTTCCAGAAAGTCCAGTTGCTCGACAGTCAGCTGGACAAATGGCACCTCAGCCCGATGGCCAAATCGCAGCTGGTCAGCCAGATACGACAAGGTCGGAAAACGCTCAACCAGAGCTTCTACATAAATA
>NZ_JAUOSC010000555.1:0-327 GCF_030548285.1 Gilvimarinus sp. 1_MG-2023 | reverse complement strand
ATGCTCATTGCACGACAGCGCGGGAAAGTGCGAAAACAGCCGCCACGGTTTGACACCGTTTTGACACTATGAGCGGTTTTGACACCGCATTGACACCGCTATGATTCTGGAGCGAATCGGCCACAAAGCCTTGAATTTACTGGGTTTTTGATGGTCTCCCCACGAGGACTCGAACCTCGATCATCCGCTTAGGAGGCGGAAGCTCTATCCTGTTGAGCTATGAGGAGACAGGGGCGCGTATGGTACTGGATTCCGGCGTGCGGGAAAACCTTTGCAGTGGCTGATTACCGGTTTGCAGGTATTTCCAGGTAGAAGCAGGTGTTGCCA
>NZ_JAUOSC010000554.1:0-327 GCF_030548285.1 Gilvimarinus sp. 1_MG-2023 | reverse complement strand
AAGTATGGGTGATAAATCTAGTAAGCCGTACAATGAACGTACGCTAGAAGAAAAAATTCATTCGAATTGGCATAAAACCCTCGGGTTAATGAAACGAGGTGAGTTTTCCACTGTTATTATTCGAGCTGCAACGACTGTAGAGCTTGCTGCAAATTTGTTAGTGAAGCATGAATTTCAGCACAATCGAAAACTCCCTGAGCACTTCGTCGATAACCTGATGATGTGGGCAAATGGATTAATGGGTAAAGTAGATCGGTTATTGTTACCTATATACAAAAACACCGATTCTGAAAATGCATTAAAAGAAGTAAAGAAACGCTCCAAAGA
>NZ_JAUOSC010000553.1:0-327 GCF_030548285.1 Gilvimarinus sp. 1_MG-2023 | reverse complement strand
AGCGTGAACCCACCACCAGTACCAGGTCGGCGTCTTCCAGCAGTTGCTTGACCGATGGGCTGTTGTGGAAGGCTCGCAGGCTGCGCGGATGCGCATCAGGCAGCAAGCCCCGGGCATGTGTGGTCGACAATACCGGGATGCCTTTGTCGGCCAGTGCCGTAACGGCGGCAACGGATGCAACAGCACCACCGCCCACCCAGATCACAGGACGAAGCGCCTGTTGCAGCTGCTGCAACAGGCCATTCAGTTCTTCCTGATTGGCAACTGGCATGGCCGGGACGGCAATCGGCCCCAGATTGTCGGGCAAATCAATAGTGGTAGCTTGTA
>NZ_JAUOSC010000552.1:0-327 GCF_030548285.1 Gilvimarinus sp. 1_MG-2023 | reverse complement strand
TCGTTAACCAAAATCAAACAGTTTGTATTATAGCAGTAATCCACCTTGTTCAGAGGGTATAAACCACGAAATCCCTTTAAACACCCCTCAATCGACCTCCACGGCGCACCTTTCTGAGGCTGCCGCACGGCCAGGGACGAACGCTGGCAGCGAGTGGTTACTTTCCCGTATGCGCAAATACGCCAGCAGCCTTGCAAAGCCGCCGTATTCGGGGAAAATGCCGCGATCCTGGCCATTCCTTTTACTTCTGTTCAGAGCTACCTGCCCCATGTCGTTTGTCAATCGCGAAACCCGCGCCCTGTTTAAACTTACCTTGCCCATTATGGC
>NZ_JAUOSC010000551.1:0-327 GCF_030548285.1 Gilvimarinus sp. 1_MG-2023 | reverse complement strand
ATCCCAGCTCAGACCCGATTCCGCCAGCTTGCGGAAAATGGAGCGAACCCGGGCATGGGCGTATTGAATATAGTACACCGGGTTATCGGAAGACTGCTCACGGGCGAGGTCGATATCAAAGGTCAACTGACTGTCGGCCTTGCGCGCCGCCAGGAAATAACGGGTCGCATCGCGGCCAACTTCATCGATCAGGTCTCGCAGGGTCACGTAACTGCCTGCTCGCTTGGATATTTTCACTTCTTCGCCGCCCCGCATCACCGTCACCATCTGATGCAGCACGTAATCCGGCCAGCCTTGGGGAATACCAACATCCAGTGCCTGTAATCC
>NZ_JAUOSC010000550.1:0-327 GCF_030548285.1 Gilvimarinus sp. 1_MG-2023 | reverse complement strand
GATCCCGCGATACCAGGCCACCCAATATCAGTGGCTGGCCATCACGCAGCCGGGTTGACGTATTGATACTGCGGACATCAAAGGCCGTGGTGTCCAGTGTCGAACCGGTACTGTCGGTAATGTGCTGGGACAGCGCAGTATCCGGCGTGGAGACACTGGGGTTCAGCTGCAAGGCGATATGATCGGTCTCATCGATCACCGCACTGACAGTGAGCTCGATACCGTATGACTTGAACTCGGTACTGCTTAACAGCGCGTCACCCAGTGCACTGCTATCGGTACTTTGACCAAAGTTCGTGTAGGTCGTCCGGATTGGAACTTCCCCAC
>NZ_JAUOSC010000055.1:0-568 GCF_030548285.1 Gilvimarinus sp. 1_MG-2023 | reverse complement strand
CAACCTGTATGTTATTGGCCAATTTACTCATCATGAAGAATTTCAATAAGTGAATGACCCTCTGTTAAAACTTTCCCAGCGCCTGGGCTACACCTTTAAAAATGAACAACTGGTGACTCTGGCGCTTACCCACCGCAGTAAAGGTGGTACCAACAACGAGCGCCTTGAATTTCTGGGTGACTCCATTCTTAATTTTGTTGTTGCTGAAGATCTTTACCAGCGTTTTGATCAGGCTCGTGAAGGCAAACTCAGTCGCTTGCGTGCCCGCATGGTCAAGGGTAAAACCCTGGCCGACCTGGCTCGTGAATTCGACCTGGGAGATTTCCTGATTCTGGGGTCTGGTGAACTGAAAAGTGGTGGACATCGGCGCGAGTCCATTTTGGCGGATACGGTAGAGGCTCTGATTGGTGCCATCTATCTGGACGCTGGCCTGGATGCTGCGCGTCGCTGTATTCTGAGCTGGTATCAGACCCGGCTGGATGAACTGTCTCTGGAAGACCCGATCAAGGACCCCAAAACCCGCTTGCAGGAGTATCAGCAGAGCAAACACTTGCCTCTGCCCAAATAC
>NZ_JAUOSC010000549.1:0-328 GCF_030548285.1 Gilvimarinus sp. 1_MG-2023 | reverse complement strand
GGCATAAACGGGCTGATTGATACGTGAGCCGCTTTCGCTGATAGCCAGTACATCCCCCAGCTCACTATTCAGCGTAGTGGCCATCAAGTGAGCTTTGTCTTTGGCTTTTAACAAGGCGTTTTGTAATGCCTGGTTTTCCAGAGCATCACGATTGTCAAAACGGAACTGGCTCTGGCTGATGTGTACCAGCGGGTTCTGCATCAGTTGGTGGACCAGGTCACCGTAGTTGCCCAGATCACGCAGGGTAATTTCTATCCGGCGGGTGACCTGCTCGCCGGTATAGGTACGGCTTTTATCAATCCACTGGTATTGGGGGTAGTTCGAGATT
>NZ_JAUOSC010000548.1:0-328 GCF_030548285.1 Gilvimarinus sp. 1_MG-2023 | reverse complement strand
GACCTATGGATCGAACTCATTTCAGGGAGTGATCAATATTATCAGCAAACATCCTGGGGATACGCTGGGTGTGCGCCTGCGTTACCGGAATGGTAATCAGGGTGAAGACGACAGTTTTGCCAGTTATTCCTGGCAGCAGGGGCGCAGTGCCAACCGCCTGACCGTACAGATCAATGCATCCGATGGCTTTGACGGGGCGGGCGCTGAAAACGGTGCAGATGAGTTACGAGACAGCAAGCGCCACGGCTTTATCAATTTTGATCAGCAGCGGAACTTCGATGGCGCTTGGCAGTTGCATACCCAGGCTGCTTACAAGAGTGGTCATACC
>NZ_JAUOSC010000547.1:0-328 GCF_030548285.1 Gilvimarinus sp. 1_MG-2023 | reverse complement strand
CAGTTACACGTCAATGAGCAGTATTTGCCCGGCATTGCCTTGAATTCATCACTACGGGCAACCACCACCATCGAGGAAGCGGTAGTAGGGGCTGATGTTATTTTTGTCTCTGTTCCCAGCAAGTCGGTTCGAGAGGTTATTTCCGGCTTTGCGCACCTGATCAAACCTGAGCAGGGATTGGTCAGCACCACCAAGGGGATTGAACCCGATGGCTTTTTGTTAATGAGCCAGGTGATTCGTGATGTCTTTCCTGATAACCCGGTCGGGGTGCTGAGTGGCCCCAATCTCGCCAAGGAAATTGCCCGCAAAGAGCTGGCCGGTACCGTGA
>NZ_JAUOSC010000546.1:0-328 GCF_030548285.1 Gilvimarinus sp. 1_MG-2023 | reverse complement strand
ACTGCAGGGTGATAGCGGTGAATACACATGTGATGCTCTGATTATCGCCACCGGTGCCAGCGCCCGTTACCTTGGTCTGGAAAGCGAAGAAGCCTTCAAGGGCAAGGGCGTATCGGCTTGTGCCACCTGCGACGGATTTTTCTATCGCAAAAAACCGGTAGCGGTGATTGGTGGTGGTAATACTGCTGTTGAGGAAGCCTTGTACCTTGCCAATATCGCCTCTGAGGTCATTGTTGTTCACCGTCGTGACAGCTTCAGTTCAGAAAAAATCCTCGCCGACAAGCTGCTCGACAAAGCCGCTAACGGCAATGTCACCATTCACTGGAAC
>NZ_JAUOSC010000545.1:0-328 GCF_030548285.1 Gilvimarinus sp. 1_MG-2023 | reverse complement strand
GGGTAGCCCTGGGCCAGTTACTTGCCGCCACCGCATTGATGAGTGCCAGCCTCAAGTTCAAAGGCCGGCTAACCCTGCAAATACGCCTGCCAGGGGCTATCTCCCTGTTGCAGGCAGAAACCAATGAACTGGGAGAGCTGCGGGCGATTGCCCGCTATGACAGCGATCAGCCAGAAGCAACCCTGACCTTTGCAACGGAAGGCCAGCTGGTTATCACCCTGGAGCCGGAGCAAGGCCAGCGTTATCAGGGTATTACCGCCATTCCCCAAGGCGATATAGCCACCGCACTGGAAGACTATTTCAGCCAGTCAGAACAACTGCCCACACG
>NZ_JAUOSC010000544.1:0-328 GCF_030548285.1 Gilvimarinus sp. 1_MG-2023 | reverse complement strand
ATCCTGTGTTCAGGTTTATTTTTCAAGATGTGTTCAATATGCGAACCAGAAAACCGTAACGGCCAACAGATGAAAACCCAATCAGGGCAACAGCTAGAACGCCTCGGCATCCTGTACCTGAAAACGCAGATCATGCAGATTGATACCCAGTGGCATATCGTCACTCAACCGTGCCAGCTCCCGCGTCAACAAAGCTTGCTGCCAATGCGTCTGCAAGCTGTCGACGATACGAGGCGTCACCCCGGCCAGCTCAGACAACTGTTCCAAAGCAATCAATATCCGGTCCAGACGCTGACAATGATCCAGTAATTGTGCCGCCGTTTTGGGG
>NZ_JAUOSC010000543.1:0-329 GCF_030548285.1 Gilvimarinus sp. 1_MG-2023 | reverse complement strand
GCGCTGGATCGTGGTTTCATCAAGAATCAGAGTCCGGACCGGGGTATCGGCCAAGGGCCGCTGGCCACGCGCTGCCGTTACCACCAGGGTATCCAGATAAAAGACATCGGCGTCTTCCTGAAGCGGCGTTTCTGCCGCAACGTCTTCCGCGATAACAACAGGCGTATATGTCACAACCACCAACAGGCCAACCGCCAGACAACTGCATCGCATTTGCTTTACCGTACCTTTAACAACACATCAGAGAGATAAAAGACCCAAATGGGAATGAGCCTCATTATCCACAACATTCATTAAAATACAATGCTAATACGAATCAGTATCAATAA
>NZ_JAUOSC010000542.1:0-329 GCF_030548285.1 Gilvimarinus sp. 1_MG-2023 | reverse complement strand
CCCAGCATCATCAGCAGTACCGCCAACACATCCGGCACACCACGACGCGACAGCCAATGCATCATTGGAGCACTGAGCACGGCAATAAAAACCGACAACAGAAAAGGCACCAGAATATCCGCCGCACTGCGCACACCGGCAATCACAATAATAGCGGCCGCCAACGTCACAAAGATGTTGCTGGTTACATGAGTATTAGTCGACATGATTTCTTCCCGAAACCCCTGAAGGCGAAAGGCTCAACTTACACCAGCCAGCGTTCGGACGCATCCAGTGAACAACCGCGATGATCATGGACTTGGCAGCAAGCAAAGAGTTCTGTATTATCC
>NZ_JAUOSC010000541.1:0-329 GCF_030548285.1 Gilvimarinus sp. 1_MG-2023 | reverse complement strand
ACCCGGGCGTTGACAGCCCGTTGTGTTTCATCCAACCCGGCAGCGGGCAAGGACTGAATCCGTACCATCACACAGGTCAGGTTGTCATCCGATCCGGCCTGCAAAGCCGCATCCAGCACGTCTCGACAAATATGCTCAATCTGATGCTGGCGCGTATCCGCTCCAACGCTCGCCATGGCTTGTTGCAGCTGCTCATGACTGACAAACCCGTGAACACCATCCGTGGTGAGCAATAATTGATCGCCAACCTGCAGATCACAGGTCAGATAGTCCACTTCCAGACGGGAGTCCATCCCTAACGCCCGGGACAAGGCCGAGCCACCCTGGCT
>NZ_JAUOSC010000540.1:0-329 GCF_030548285.1 Gilvimarinus sp. 1_MG-2023 | reverse complement strand
CGCTGGCACAGCGGCAGTCAATACGTCTGGATGACCTCAGGCAAGAGCACATTATTTTATTTCAAAGGGAAGAAGCCGTAGGTTTATTCGACAGCATTATCAATCTTTGCCAACGCCATCATTTTTCACCCCATATTTCTGCCCAGCCCAAACACATGCAGACAGTGTTAACCATGGTGGCCGCCGGGCTGGGGGTTGCTATCGCGCCCTTGTGCGTGTCGAAGCTGTTTACACAAGGCTGTCGATTTATGCCGATTGAAGATGACCACACCCAGGTACTGACGCAAATGCATTACCGCTCATCCCGACTGGCACCCACAGCCCAGGCC
>NZ_JAUOSC010000054.1:0-570 GCF_030548285.1 Gilvimarinus sp. 1_MG-2023 | reverse complement strand
GCAAATGCTGGCCGACATCATGTGCAGCCAGTGGGAATTCAGCGGCGGAATCGACGTGGTGCGCAAACGCATCATGGCGAACCTGCGCCGCCGAGAGAAATCACGGGAGGCAGTGGCAATGGAGGCATACGAGAAATCGACTATGCACAAGCAGGAGGCACTGCTGTGAGCTCAATAACCTGTACCAGCTATTTCAGCGGTGCCGGGTTGATGGACATCGGATTCAACGGCAAACAGTACTGAAAACCAGGAGATAAAAATTGAACGATCTTATTAACTTCCTGAGACAGAGAGGTTCCGGGGCCAACTTTGAGGTTGTTGATGATAACCTCAGCGTTAGCGGCTTTCTCGATCTGAGCGACACCGGCATCACCAAACTGCCGGACAACCTCAGCGTTGGCGGCTATCTCGATCTGAGCGACACAGGCATCACCGAGTTGCCGGATAACCTCAGCGTTGGCGGCTCTCTCCATCTGAGCGACACCGGCATCACCGAGTTGCCGGATAACCTCAGCGTGGGCGGCTCTCTCAATAGGTGCGACACGGGCGTCACAAAACTGCCGGATAACG
>NZ_JAUOSC010000539.1:0-329 GCF_030548285.1 Gilvimarinus sp. 1_MG-2023 | reverse complement strand
CGTCTGGCGCGGCTGGAACTGGCGGCGGCCGGGGCGATGCTGACCCTGGTGCTGGGGTTGTTATTACTCAATATCGTGACGCGTGCCATTGGCCAGGCGTTGTTCTGGATTGATGAGGCGGCGGTGTTGGGCATGGTCTGGATGGTTTTTTTGGCCAGCGCCGCCAGCTTGCACAATGGCACCAATATCGCGATGACGCTGGTGATTGAACGGCTGCCAGAGCGTCTGGCACAGCTGATGGCCGTTGTGGTGAACGCCACTCTGCTGGTGTTTGTGGGGGTGCTGTTATGGATGTTGTGGCGCTGGTTTGACCCGTTGACTCTCTGGAG
>NZ_JAUOSC010000538.1:0-330 GCF_030548285.1 Gilvimarinus sp. 1_MG-2023 | reverse complement strand
GGCAACAACCATTCAAATACCGCGCTTGGCAACAGATTCTGCAGCCATCATACAGGCAGCCAGAGCAACTCGTCGGATCCACCACAAAAAAACGGCCCTCTCGGGCCGCTTGATGAAGTCAATAATCAAATAACATCACAATGCTTACGATTACATGGCCACAACAGGATGCCGAGAACTGAATACCAGAGTGGAACCACCCTCTTCCTGTTCTGCCACATCAGCCATGATGGTATCCCCCGGCATGAATTTGCCCGAGAGAATATCCTGCGCCAGTGGGTTTTCGACCCAGCGCTGAATGGCCCGTTTTAATGGCCGAGCGCCAAAGAC
>NZ_JAUOSC010000537.1:0-330 GCF_030548285.1 Gilvimarinus sp. 1_MG-2023 | reverse complement strand
GCTTCGACCAGCATCATTTGCTGGTTCATGGTGGCTGCCAGCTGTAAGAAAAAGGCATTGTTCAGATAACCCTGCTGGCCGCGTTTCCGGTACGTCAGCTGATAACACCGATAAAACCGCTTTATGGCGGCGGGTGTCAGCTGTTCCCCTGTCAGGCGACAGAGCTGGATATTCATATCGCTCAGGCGCTGCCGTTCCTTGCGCACACTTTTCCGTTTGCGACTGGTAAAAAAGCTGAGGAAATGGTCGAAGCTGCTGTATCGGCGATTAAACCAATGGAATTGGCAAGCCCGCCGGATTAACAACCCCTGTGGTTCACTGAGGGTGGCC
>NZ_JAUOSC010000536.1:0-330 GCF_030548285.1 Gilvimarinus sp. 1_MG-2023 | reverse complement strand
GCGTGTGGTTTGCCGATTGCCTTGACCGGCGCATTAACCAATATCTGGTCCGGCTGGGGCAACCCGGCCTTGCCCGCCTGGAGCACCGGCTTTGTTTATTGGCCTGCGGTGGCCGGTATTGTCATCACCAGCGTGCCCTTTGCCCGCCTGGGTGCCCATTTGGCGCATCGACTGGATCAGCGCAAGTTGAAAAAGGCATTTGCGGTCTTGCTGATCGGCGTATCCATCAAATTCCTGACGCTGTCATGATGGTGTCGAACGCCGGCGTTAGGCTCTTGTCACAGCCTGTCTTGTCCTCGCGTCTGGTCGGGGTAACACTTATTGTAAGGA
>NZ_JAUOSC010000535.1:0-331 GCF_030548285.1 Gilvimarinus sp. 1_MG-2023 | reverse complement strand
CATATTGGTCGAGGTGCCCGCCCCGCCCTGAATCATATCCACCACAAACTGCTGGTGAAACTGCCCTTGCAGCAACCGGTCACCCGCCGCCACAATGGCGTTGCAACGTTGCTGATCCAACAAGCCCAGCTCGGTGTTGGCCAGCGCGCACGCCTGCTTTACCATCGCCAGGGCGTTGATCAATTTGGGGAAATGCGCCAGCGTCACCCCACTCAAGTCAAAGTTATCCTTTGCCCGCTGACTCTGAATGCCAAAATACGCGCTGGCAGGTACTTCTCGTTCGCCCAACAGGTCTTTTTCCAGCCGATATTCAACAGCATCCGTCATGACG
>NZ_JAUOSC010000534.1:0-331 GCF_030548285.1 Gilvimarinus sp. 1_MG-2023 | reverse complement strand
CCTTTAGACAGCGAGTCGTCAATATAAGACATCCGTTCACTCCTGCATTACCCGTCGGACCGACATACCCAAACCGCTGGGCATATCTGATAAGCCGCCATTCAGCCAGAAACAGGACGCAGTTACCATGCTTAAACGGCGGATAACCCATTGAGTGCCATCAAAAACCGGCTCGAGACAGGGTCAGGAGCCGGTTTGAGGTCGAGCAATATATGGAGAGAGGTGCCGGGCACTATCAACCACTCGCTAACAAACCCCCTCAGCCAATCCAGACTTGCTTGGCATTGGTGAATTCCCGGATGCCATGTGGCCCCAACTCGCGGCCATAACC
>NZ_JAUOSC010000533.1:0-332 GCF_030548285.1 Gilvimarinus sp. 1_MG-2023 | reverse complement strand
CAGGCATGCTGTTCTTTCTGCTCCAGCGTCTCTTCCGTACGGTAATTGTCGCGAACCCCCAAACCCCAACTGTCGCGCCAACCAACCATCACACCAAACGATGCCGATGCAATCCAGGGATTACGGTGCACCTTGAGCGTACCACCCTGCTGCATCACCGGGTTGGTGCTGCTCATATTGCTCCCCGCAGGCACATGGATACCGTCATCAATCAGATAATTGTAAGCCACATAGTGCCCAGTCATATTACCGCTCAGTTCGGTATAAAAACTGTCGGGATGACAAGAGGTCAATGCCAGATTCTGCATCTCACTATTCAGTGCCTGCAGTTC
>NZ_JAUOSC010000532.1:0-332 GCF_030548285.1 Gilvimarinus sp. 1_MG-2023 | reverse complement strand
GTTGATGGTAACAAAACTGTCGTTTTCAAATAGGAGCACAACATGGCTACTCGAATCGACGGAAAAGTTATCTCGGCGCAAGTGCTGGACGAGGTCGCCACGGATGCGGCGGCCTTTCTTGAAGACTACGGCATCAAGCCTGGTCTGGCCGTGGTGCTGGTCGGGGAAGACCCGGCCAGTCAGGTCTATGTGCGCAACAAGATTGCCCGTGCGACCGAATCCGGACTGAACTCGATCGAGCATCGTCTGCCGATCGTTACCACCCAGGAAACCCTGAACCAGCTGGTGGCCGCATTGAATGTGGACCCGGCGGTACACGGTATTCTGGTACA
>NZ_JAUOSC010000531.1:0-332 GCF_030548285.1 Gilvimarinus sp. 1_MG-2023 | reverse complement strand
GTCAAACACACAGACAGCGCCAACATGGCGCCCAGAAAACCGATCTGGCCATTGTATGCCATCCCCAGTCCGGCGTGATAAACCGCACTGGCAGCAAAGATCAACACCGGTACATACATAGGTAAAATCAATAGACTCAATAGCAATCCACCACTGCGCACCCCGGCCGTCAACGCCGCCCCCACAGATCCCAGCAGGCTCAGAATCGGCGTTCCGACCGCCAGGCTCAGTAACATACCGATGTAAGCGTCATCAGGCAGCGCCATCATTAATCCCAGCACCGGGGCCATTAATGTCAGAGGCAAACCGCTGCATAGCCAATGCACCAGGGC
>NZ_JAUOSC010000530.1:0-332 GCF_030548285.1 Gilvimarinus sp. 1_MG-2023 | reverse complement strand
CCATTAAGTCTTGTACTGGTACGGCAGAGTACTCTGGTGGCCAATTTTTCTGCATTGATCGAACAGCCTCGCTGGCAAGGGAAACTGCCGACCAATTGGTTGCTGATATCAGGGCCAAGTAAAACGGCGGATATCCAGCAAACACTGGCCTATGGCGCTCATGGCCCAAAACAACTGGTGGTCTTGCTGCTGGATGACAGTACCGGCGCCTGAGCGGTTTTTCCTCTTGAATTTGATGTGGCTGGTGCCCGTGCGCCAGCTCGAAGGACACTTTATGAAACCCGAATACAGTCTGTTTCTGAGCGATCTGGCTCACATTATCAATGCTGAAC
>NZ_JAUOSC010000053.1:0-580 GCF_030548285.1 Gilvimarinus sp. 1_MG-2023 | reverse complement strand
CCACAATCCAGCCGCATCACCTGGCCACTACGACGGCGAGCCAATGCCTTTACCCGCATCACCAGCTCGCTCATTTCAAACGGCTTGACCAGATAGTCGTCGGTGCCAGCCTGAAAGCCATCCCGCTTATCAGTGAGCTGGTCACGGGCCGTCAACATCAGGATCGGCGTATCGTTGCCCAACTGCCGTAATCGCTGGCAAATACTGATGCCATCCAGCCGGGGCAGGTTCAGATCCAGCAGCAACACGCGATACTCATTGTCTGCCATCAGCGTCAGCCCGGCCACACCATTGCTGGCGTGATCGCACTGGATATCTTCCAGCAACAGGTAATCAACCAGAGTGGCCGCCAGGTCGAGATCATCCTCGACCAGTAACACGCTCAGCACGGCTTGTCTCCTGTGGCAGGGGCAGCATCCTTATCGTCAGACTGCCATCCGAGCCGTTGCCGCAGGGCCGCCAGCAGATCAATCACATCATGCTGCACCGCCAACAAGGCTGGAATCAGAATCAGCGTAATCACGGTAGCAAACAAAATACCGTAACCCAACGACACCGCCGCCGGAATCAGGAACTGCGC
>NZ_JAUOSC010000529.1:0-332 GCF_030548285.1 Gilvimarinus sp. 1_MG-2023 | reverse complement strand
GGCCCGGTGGTGGCAGCCTGGCAGCTGGGTATGAAAGCATTACAACGGCTTGATCAACTGGCCGCCAGTGATCATGTTGCTGTCGATGGCCGTGAGTTCGTCGGCGACCGGGAGGATCTGGCCGTGGTGCTGGAGCAGTTGCACTATCGCTACCCTGGCCAGCCAGCGGCGGTGTTTGATGGTTTCAGCCATCGTTTTGAAACGCAGGCGGGGCGCACTCGCTGGCATTGGATTTATGGCCCCAGTGGCTGTGGCAAAAGCACGCTGATTGCCTTGCTGGCTGGTCAGTTGCAGGCTTCGGCCGGTGCCATTCGGCTGTCGCTGGACAGCCC
>NZ_JAUOSC010000528.1:0-332 GCF_030548285.1 Gilvimarinus sp. 1_MG-2023 | reverse complement strand
CCACTGGATGATGCCCTGGTTGCCTCGCTGGCAGAATCTCATGACCTGCTGGTAACGCTGGAAGAAAACGCCACGGCGGGTGGAGCAGGCAGTGCGGTGCTGGAATCCCTGGCGGCTGCGGGCGTGATGGTACCGGTTTTACTGACGGGATTACCCGATCGCTATATCGAACATGCCAGCCCGGATCGCCAATGGCTGGATGCCGGTCTTGATAGCAACCATGTGCTGGAGCGGATTCAGCAGCGTCTGGCGCAGCTCTGACCGCTCCAACCGTCGGCCAGTGTTAATCGCTGGCCTGTCCGGCCTTGGAGGACGGTTTGTCAGCTCCAGGC
>NZ_JAUOSC010000527.1:0-332 GCF_030548285.1 Gilvimarinus sp. 1_MG-2023 | reverse complement strand
GAATACGTGGCGATTAATAACGCCAATACCCTGACGGCTAACGCAGCAGGCAACAGCGCGCTGAATCCGATTCAAGCGGCAGTGTTCGGGGTGCCCGGAGGCGGATTGGCGAAGATGCTGGAAAGCTCAGACGCTTATGGCCCGACGATTGTGGCAGGACTAACCGACCCGGATAGCTTTAATCTCACCCAGGGCGGGTCAGATTATGAATCCTTGTTGTACGTGTACCAGGCTACCGTCGATGCGTCTGATCCGGTTAACTATGCCGCGCAACTGACTGCGACCGGAACGCCTTATACGCTGATCGAAGCCGTCGGTGATCACGTGATTCC
>NZ_JAUOSC010000526.1:0-332 GCF_030548285.1 Gilvimarinus sp. 1_MG-2023 | reverse complement strand
ACATGGTGTGACGCAAGGGAACGGCAGCTGCCGCTGGACAATAGCCCCGCCTACCGCTCACGCAGAGCCACGAATGGTAATACCCAAGGGCCGGCATGACCAGTTATGCGCAAGTGCGGAATAGCGAGAGTGACCGGGATAACAGGGAACAAGCACAAGTGCCAGCAGCAGGAATCAGAAGCAATAAACGGAAGCAATAAACAGCAGGCAAAAAAACGCCCCTCAAATAGAGGGGCAAAGCAACCGTGATTAGCTTGATGAGAGAGATCACCGCACAACCTGAGCTGTGATGTGAACACCGTTGCTATCTCTAGCGCCGATAAGTAAACAAT
>NZ_JAUOSC010000525.1:0-332 GCF_030548285.1 Gilvimarinus sp. 1_MG-2023 | reverse complement strand
GCCGCTTGGGGTCGGCATCTGGCGCAGGATTTTGGAACCAACCAGGGTTTCCTTGGTGATCTGGCGAGTGACAGAGGAATTCACCTTGTCGACGGTTTCGCCATCCCCGGTACCCGTGGTCTCAGCATATTGCTTGATCATGTTCTGGACTTCGATACGCATGGTCTGAGCCAGCTCAACACGAGCAGCAGTGGCCGCCATTTGTTTCATGAAGTTGGGGCCAGCGGCAGTTTTGTCGGCATAACCAACCGCAGTCAGGTCGACACCATCAATCGGTGCGCCACAAACCCATTCCGGTGCTGCCTTGCCCGAACCATCAGCAAAAGCACAGC
>NZ_JAUOSC010000524.1:0-332 GCF_030548285.1 Gilvimarinus sp. 1_MG-2023 | reverse complement strand
CGCCTGATCTTCCATGGTGAACTTGCGCATATTCGTCGAAAAAACCAGCGTTCCCCCCGGTTTGAGGCAAGCGACTGCCTGCTGAATCAAGCCCACGTGATCACGCTGGATATCCAGCACCCCTTCCATGCGTTTGGAGTTGGAAAAGGTCGGTGGATCCATAAAGATCAGATCGTATTGTTGCGAGCAATCACCCAGCCATTGCAACACGTCTGCCTGAACAAAAGCATGTTGGCTACTATCCAGACCATTCAGGTCGAAGTTCTCTTTCCCCCAACCCAGGTAAGTCCGTGACATATCCACACTGGTGCAGGCTGCGCCCGCTTCTTCCG
>NZ_JAUOSC010000523.1:0-333 GCF_030548285.1 Gilvimarinus sp. 1_MG-2023 | reverse complement strand
CAGGGCGACAGCCTGACTGCTGTAGTTACCCGCCGCATCCGTCACAGTGATGATCAATGAGTAGTCAGTGCGGGTTTCAGCATCCAGTATGGTGTTGAGGCTGACGTCGCCGGTGCTGGCATCGATGCTGAACAGTGCGGCATCGTCGCCCGAGAGCGAGAAAGTCACGCCACCGGAGATATCCCCGGAATCATCGGCGGTGACCGTATGAATCACAGAGTCAATGGCGGTATTTTCATCCACACTCACGCTGCTGCCCGAAGTAATGACCGGGGCGATTTCATCAAGGTTGTTGACCGCGATATCCAGCACCTGATTGACCTGATTACCGAC
>NZ_JAUOSC010000522.1:0-333 GCF_030548285.1 Gilvimarinus sp. 1_MG-2023 | reverse complement strand
CTTTGGCGCCGGTGTATTATCGACTACTTTTTTTGGACGGGGTTCCGTTGCAGGAGCTGAAGAACTGCTGGCATGGAAATTCAGGCCAGTGGCAACAACAGTAACCCGCAGCTCATCGGTCATTTCCGGATCAATAACAGTACCGACAACAACCGTTGCATCTTCAGCAGCGTATTCACCAATAATGTCACCTACTTCCGAGAATTCGCCCAATGACAAATCATAGCCTGCGGTCACATTCACCAGGATGCCACGTGCTCCTTTCAGGTTGACGTCTTCCAACAGAGGACTGCCAACAGCTGCTTCTGCGGCCTGACGTGCACGGTCTTCGCC
>NZ_JAUOSC010000521.1:0-333 GCF_030548285.1 Gilvimarinus sp. 1_MG-2023 | reverse complement strand
CCACCGGGCCAGGATCGAGCAGTTCTATTGAACCTTTGATTCGGGTTTTGCAAGACAAAAAGTGCCCGCTCTCCACCAGCTCGGCAGCCAGGTTGCCGGTTTTCAAACTTTCCTGTTCAGCATCAAATCCGCTTGCCCGAACAAGGCAAGCATTACAGACTCCTGCCCGGCAAGCGTGTTCCAGTTCAACACCTTGGCGCAGCAAACCTGACAGAACGGTTTCATCCTGCTTTACGTAAAAAGTACGTCCCTGATAACGGACTTTTGGCATGGTGTACTCTTGTTTCCTGTCTGGCAGGCATCTGGTGAACAATTCCGGGAGAAATACAATAC
>NZ_JAUOSC010000520.1:0-333 GCF_030548285.1 Gilvimarinus sp. 1_MG-2023 | reverse complement strand
ATGATTTGCTGCTCGTTATCGACACACAGTATCAATCCGGAGCCACGGGTATTCTGGGTGTTTTCTTCTGGTGTGATGGATGCCAATGGGGCGATGGTTGTCGGAATGGATACGCTGAAACAGCTGCCTCGGCCCGGTTCTGAAATAACCTGTATCGGATGATCCAGCAGTAAACACAATCGCCGTACAATCGATAGCCCCAGCCCTAGCCCTTTGGTGTTGGCGGGGGTGTGTATGTCGGTGTCTGCACCTGTGCGTTCGGCTGCCAACCGGTGAAATTCCTCAAAAATCATATCCAGTTCATGGGCCGGGATACCAATGCCAGTATCTAAC
>NZ_JAUOSC010000052.1:0-595 GCF_030548285.1 Gilvimarinus sp. 1_MG-2023 | reverse complement strand
GTATAGAAGTAACAGAAGAAAATAATACCGGCAGCAAACAATACGATATACAGCGGCTGGCTAGGAGCCAGGGCCAGGCTAATGTCCTGTAGCCATTCCATACCTTCGCCTTGACCAAACCATTGCCCCAGGGATGCCGGGAACAACAGCAGGCTTGAAGCGAAAATCGCAGGAATAACACCCGCCATATTCAGCTTGAGTGGCAGATGGCTGCTTTGAGCACCCATCATTTGACGGTTGCCCATCTGGCGCTTGGCATAGTTGATGGTGATGCGGCGCTGTCCCCGTTCAACGAAGACAACAAACGCGATAACCGCGACTGACAAAGCAGCGATAACCAACAACAACAGGATATTCAAATCGCCCTGACGAGCAGATTCAAACGCCTGACCAACCGCACTTGGCAATCCAGCAACGATACCTGCAAAAATCAGAATGGAAATACCATTACCAATACCACGTTCCGTTACCTGTTCGCCCAGCCACATCATAAAGACGGCACCTGCCACGAAGGAAGGTACTGCTGCGATATAAAAATCGATACCAGAAGAGAAGGTGACACCCTGCCCCGCCAGCCCTGCTGACACACCGAACG
>NZ_JAUOSC010000519.1:0-333 GCF_030548285.1 Gilvimarinus sp. 1_MG-2023 | reverse complement strand
GTGCAGCACGAAAAATGTCCCCTTTCGTTCGCGCCGATTGATGACGGTGGGCGTGGGAGGATCATACCATTTTACCGACGATCGGCGCTTCTCTCTGGCGCTCAGTGCGGCACTGAATTTTTCCCGCGTCATCAACCGTTCATTCCCCTCCCGGCACCACTTCACATAGACCCTATAGAGGTCATCAGACAAACACGTATGGTATGGGGCATCCAGATTACCCGCCGCCCACTCACGATAAAACGACTCCCAGGACGGCAAACCAAAATCGATCAACCGCTGCTTCTCTGGTGTCATCGGCGCTTCCGAGTACTGATCAAAATCAGCCAGGTC
>NZ_JAUOSC010000518.1:0-333 GCF_030548285.1 Gilvimarinus sp. 1_MG-2023 | reverse complement strand
AACCGGTCCCCATGCAACAATGCGGCATCGAGGCCAACACGGATATGCCACCACTGGGCACCATGGCAATGACAACGCCAGATATTTCCATGCGACGGGCGATCGAAATCCGTTACGCTACCGAGCAACCCGTGGTGCTGGCTGAACATGGCAAACTGGTGGGGGTACTGACCGACCATAACTTCTATCACGCCATGCTGGGTAAACATTTTAATGGTGCTGCTACGGCGTAATCTTGCGCGCCGTGCACCATCGAGCATTGAGCATTGAGCATTGAGCATTGAGCATCGAGCATCGAGCATCGAGCATTGAGCATTGAGCATCGAGCCTGGC
>NZ_JAUOSC010000517.1:0-333 GCF_030548285.1 Gilvimarinus sp. 1_MG-2023 | reverse complement strand
GATCCTTGGTCACTTGCACCACCAGCGACTGGCCTTCATGCAACAGCTGGTTAATCGGCGTCTGGCTATCAGGGTGGCCCAATTCAGCGGCATGAATAAAAGCCGCTCGTTCCAGGCCGATATTCACAAAAGCGGCCTGCATGCCGGGTAATACCCGCACCACCTTGCCTTTATATATATTGCCAACCAGGCCACGATGATTGGTGCGCTCAATGACTATTTCTTGCAATACACCGTTTTCTACCACGGCAACCCGCGTCTCGGTTGGTGTAATATTCATCAAGATTTCTGCGTTCATTACCAGATCCTTTTATTGTTTTGACGGGTCAATAA
>NZ_JAUOSC010000516.1:0-333 GCF_030548285.1 Gilvimarinus sp. 1_MG-2023 | reverse complement strand
TGTTGCGCCCGTGCCAGGGTACGGTTGGCGACAATGATTTTTTCAATACCCGCCTGGCGTAAATGCCGGGCCACCAGTTCGATGGTTTCCCCGGCACCAATCAACAGCGCAGTGCTGCGACCCAGGTCGGCAAAAATATGCTGTGCCATCCGTACGGCAGCAAAGGCCACCGAGACCGGGTTCTCGCCAATGGCGGTATCGGTGCGGACGCGTTTGGCAATCGAGAATGTCTGGCGAAACAGCCGTCCCTATTCGGACCCGACGCTGCTCGCTTCCTGCGCTACGGCGAAAGCGGAATTAATTTGCCGGTGGATTTGTGGCTCACCAAGTTCC
>NZ_JAUOSC010000515.1:0-333 GCF_030548285.1 Gilvimarinus sp. 1_MG-2023 | reverse complement strand
CATTGATTCACGGGCGTAGGCGGTTTCACGCTGGCTGTGGGAAAACAGTTTGACGGTCTGGATATTGGTGTAGCTGTCGACGATGCGGCCGGTCATTTGTGAGCGGGCATCGGCTTGTGCCGCCGAAACCCGTTTGAGTCGTGGTACAAAATAGATCTGGATCAGCACATAGGCCAGCAGCCAACCCAGCATCGGCAGTATCAGCCGCCAGTCGGCTGCCGCGACCATCACAATAATGGCGGTGAAATACACCAGGATATAGACCAGTACATCCAGCAGTTTCATGACGGTTTCGCGCACGGCGAGGGCCGATTGCATCACCTTGGTGGCGAC
>NZ_JAUOSC010000514.1:0-334 GCF_030548285.1 Gilvimarinus sp. 1_MG-2023 | reverse complement strand
CATCCAGACAGTGCAAATCGCCATCAGAAGTGATAACCAGCGGGTTCACTTCCAGCAATGCCAGATCCTTGTCAGCAAACAATTTGGCCAGACCAATAAAGATTTTGGTGAACTGTTTGATCTGATCGCCTTTCAGGCCCAGCTTGAATGCCAGCTCGCGACCCTGGTAAGGCTGTGCGCCAACCAATGGATCAATCGTTGCCTTAAGGATTTTTTCTGGAGTTTCTTCTGCAACCTTCTCGATTTCCACACCACCTTCGGTCGATGCCATGAAAACAATACGTCGGGTTGAACGGTCAACAACCGCTCCTAAATACAGCTCTTGTGCTATGTC
>NZ_JAUOSC010000513.1:0-334 GCF_030548285.1 Gilvimarinus sp. 1_MG-2023 | reverse complement strand
GGGCAAAATCTTCCAGCGTCTGATCCGCTACCCAGCGGTTGTAGTGGCGTCGAACCTTGAAAATCTTTTGAGAGGCAGGCATAGGCTAGTCAAATACACAAACGGTCAGCGCGCAGCATACCCAAACCGCCGCCAGAAGACTGCAATTGCGCCACACCACAACAGGATACAACCGACGCACTGGCCAAAGGTCAGCAACCGCCATACTGTTACAGATCAGTCGATCGGCTGTTCGGGCTGCTACTATGATCTTTTTATCGCTTCCCGACCGACATGCAGGCAATGACTATGACTTCAAACCTCCCGATTTATGGACAAGCCGACGCCACTTACC
>NZ_JAUOSC010000512.1:0-334 GCF_030548285.1 Gilvimarinus sp. 1_MG-2023 | reverse complement strand
ATACCCGATAAGGGGAATCATCCCGAAACCACTGTGTTTCGTGGGTGGCCATGGCTTCGATGACTTTTTCCTGCAAACGCTGGTCGCCGTCGAGTCTATCCAGCAACGCAGTAATCGAGCCCAATTGCTGCTGGGCCAGTAATTGCTTCAGGCGACTGCTGAGTAAATAATCCTTGCCGTCTCCAAGCACAATGCCACTGGACTGCTCCAGCATATCTTGAAACCGTCGGTATTCATTCGCTGTGATCTGGAATGTCATAGTCAATCCTGAAAAATCCGGCGCCAACCAGAGGTCTGAAATCTACATCGGCTATTTATCAGCATAGCCGTAAAC
>NZ_JAUOSC010000511.1:0-334 GCF_030548285.1 Gilvimarinus sp. 1_MG-2023 | reverse complement strand
GGGTATAGATATTGACGACTGACAGCTGCCCCTGGGCATAAAAACCGAGATAGGCGACGGTATACACCAGAAACCCCCAGCGAAAAACATGCATCGCACGGGGGAAGCGGGTGAAATACCGCTGCCAGCTGAACAGGATGGTTAACAGAATCAGGCTGATGGTCAGCAGCGTGATTGACAGCCAGCGATCTTTCCACAGGCCGACCCAGAGTGGTGCCCGGGTGGTGGTTTCTATTTCAACCTGCTCAAACAGTTCAGCGGGCAAGGTTACCGGAATCTCAAAATGTGCCCGGTCGGTGATCAGGTGGTTGCGGGGCATCTCCATGTTCAGTAT
>NZ_JAUOSC010000510.1:0-334 GCF_030548285.1 Gilvimarinus sp. 1_MG-2023 | reverse complement strand
GCGCCATGTTCCACGCCGATAACGCCTATTATCTG
Source organism: Gilvimarinus sp. 1_MG-2023 (assembly GCF_030548285.1). Lineage (NCBI taxonomy): Bacteria > Pseudomonadati > Pseudomonadota > Gammaproteobacteria > Cellvibrionales > Cellvibrionaceae > Gilvimarinus > Gilvimarinus sp. 1_MG-2023. The sequence goes on along the minus strand of NZ_JAUOSC010000510.1, from coordinate 299 downwards.
CCCGCCGCCCAGATCGACGGCCACCGGGCCTTCAGCAATCAGGTATCCCACACCGCGTATCGCGGTTTTGGTGGCCCACAAGGCATGATGATTATCGAACGGGCGATGGACGATATTGCCCGCAAGGTTGGCCAGGACCCGCTGACCATTCGTAAACGTAACCTGTATGGCACCCCGGAGCACAAGCCCGACTGCACCGTGACGCCATATCACCAGACGGTTGAGCACAACAGCCTGCCAGACATTATTGAGCAGCTGGAACAGAGCAGCGATTACTGGCAGCGCCGCAGTGCCATAAC
>NZ_JAUOSC010000051.1:0-603 GCF_030548285.1 Gilvimarinus sp. 1_MG-2023 | reverse complement strand
CCAGTCGGCCTTGCTGGATCCAGGTTGGCAGCTATCGATAAACCAGGGGTGTTGATCCGATGTGTGGTTGGCGACCAGATCCAGAATAATACGAATATCACGCTGATGGGCCTGTTGCAGCAGCTGGTCAAAATCGGCCAGGGTACCAAATACCGGGTCAATAGCCTGGTAATCACAGATGTCGTAGCCAAGATCCAGCATCGGTGACGGGTAGACAGGTGAGAGCCAGATAGCATCGATACCCAGCGAATCCGGCGTTCCGTCATTAAGGTAATCGAGGCGGCTGATCAGTCCTTGCAGGTCGCCAATACCATCATTATTTGAGTCCTGAAAACTGCGTGGATATATTTGATAAACGACTCCATGTTGCCACCAGTTCATCCTCTTGCTCCTGTCGCGAAAACCTGACGGTAGATTCCGGCCGTGACAGGGATATGACGAACCTGTCAACAACCGTCAGAGTGAGCAAGGGGACTGGTTTTACCGCAGCGCTGGATGGTGCCGGGGCCGATTGGTGTTGACCTGAAGGCATGGTTGGCATGGATGTCTTGCGTGGTGGACTATCTTGGGTATTATTCCAAAAAGTTAATTATAAAAGAGACG
>NZ_JAUOSC010000509.1:0-334 GCF_030548285.1 Gilvimarinus sp. 1_MG-2023 | reverse complement strand
AACGGTAACCTATAACGATGATGGCAGCGTGGGCGTGGTGATGGCAAGCGACTACGATGATAGCTTTGCCAACCTGCTGGATCACATGACGGACTATGGCTGGACAGCCTATCTGACCAACGGTGATATCAGTATGCCAACGGCGAGAACATTCTCGTTAAGTGACTGCTCTGGTGATGAGGAATCGGGCTACGAATGTGCGATTTACATGTACGGTGCAAGTATCCAGGATGTTTCTCTGGATGGCAGTGTGGATATCAAGGATGCACAGTCGTGGTGGACGGCAGTGTCCAGCAGTCTTGATTATTACGAATTGGCATCTGTCGGTTTGAAT
>NZ_JAUOSC010000508.1:0-334 GCF_030548285.1 Gilvimarinus sp. 1_MG-2023 | reverse complement strand
CCATTGGCCTTCTTCCCGGGCGTAGTCAAGGCACAGCATGGAGGCCACGGCATCAACCCGCAGGCCATCGAGGTGGAACTCCTGCAACCAGTAAAGGGCATTGGCAATGAGGAAATTACGTACCTCGTTACGGCCGTAGTTAAAAATATAGGTGCCCCATTCCAGATGCTCACCCTGACGCGGATCAGCGTGTTCGTACAGCGCGGTGCCATCGAAGCGGGCGAGAGCAAAGTCATCCCGTGGGAAGTGGGCTGGTACCCAGTCGAGGAAGACACCTATCTGGTGTTGGTGCAGCAGGTCGATCAGAAAGCGCAGGTCATCGGGATGACCAAAG
>NZ_JAUOSC010000507.1:0-334 GCF_030548285.1 Gilvimarinus sp. 1_MG-2023 | reverse complement strand
CACCACGGCGTCATGTGTTGCTGCGTTTTCTGCAGCATTTCCACAATGTTCTGATTTATGTACTGATTGCTTCTGCAGTAATTACTGCGCTGCTGGGCCACTGGGTCGACACTGGCGTTATTCTGGCCGTGGTCGTGGTTAATGCCATTATTGAATTTATTCAGGAAGGCAAGGCCGAGCAGGCCATGGATGCCATTCGGCATATGCTGGCCCCTCGTGCCAATGTGATTCGTAATGGTGAGCGAATTACGGTTGACGGTGAGCAGTTGGTACCGGGCGATATTGTGTTGCTGGAAGCCGGCGATAAAGTACCTGCGGATTTGCGACTGTTGAC
>NZ_JAUOSC010000506.1:0-334 GCF_030548285.1 Gilvimarinus sp. 1_MG-2023 | reverse complement strand
GAGCAGCCACAGGCCAGCACAGAGACTCATCAATGGCCAACCCGCATAAGGACTGAATAGATAACGCCAAATGCGCAGCACAGGGACATAACCAATACCGTGAACCAAACCCGCCGCAATACCCCACAACCCGAGCGGTAGTAATATGTGCGTCTGTTCATCCGGTGCAACAGCCACCAGTTGCGGCATGGCCAGCCATAATCCAGCCAGTCCCAGCGCTCCCAGGAAGGATAACCCTCGCGCCCAAAAAGCATACAGCGGCCCGTAGGCCGCATAATCCACTGGAGGTTTGTCTGGAACAGGCATTGCCTTACTCCGCATCCCGATCCATATC
>NZ_JAUOSC010000505.1:0-335 GCF_030548285.1 Gilvimarinus sp. 1_MG-2023 | reverse complement strand
AGACAATATATCTCGCTACAAGGGGCTTCCTTCTCGTAATTTGGCCATTGCCATCCGGGAATACGCACCGGGGGCTGAAAGTGTTCTGGATGGCAGAGTCTTCCGCTCAGCAGGTGTTTCCCTGCATTGGCATAATCTTGCTGCGGATACTAATGAAGCCCAAAAGTTTGATTTGGCCTGGCGTTGTGACCACTGTGGGGAATTAGGCTATGAGGATGGTGTAACTGATACCAGCGCTTTGGTCTGTTCCAATAGCAGTTGCGGTGCAGATATCAAGGCTTCGAACATCAAGAAGGTATTAGTACCGGCTGGCTTTGTGACAGATGCCTATGAGT
>NZ_JAUOSC010000504.1:0-335 GCF_030548285.1 Gilvimarinus sp. 1_MG-2023 | reverse complement strand
CCTGAGAGCAGTACAAGGGAATATCCAGCAACTCGCACACCGCCATCACGCCTTTGGCATGATCGCTGTGCTCGTGTGTCACCAGTACGGCTTCCAACTGACCCGCATCGGCCTGGGCCGATTCGATCCGCTGCAACAACGTCTTGCGGCTGAAACCACAGTCGATCAGCAGGCTTCTGCCCTGGTGTTCCAGCAGTGTTGCATTGCCCTTGCTACCGCTGCCGAGAGAAATGTACCTCACTTCTCCAGCTGTTGTTTGATCGTATTCAGAACCGGTAAAGCGTAATCGTCTCCCGCCAGCTTATCGACATCTTCCAACAAGGACAGATACACAC
>NZ_JAUOSC010000503.1:0-335 GCF_030548285.1 Gilvimarinus sp. 1_MG-2023 | reverse complement strand
CCTCTGGACTGGGTCGTCTGTAATCCCCCTTTCCACGATGGCCACAAGCAGCTGAACAACATCGCCAACGACATGTTCCGTGATGCCGCCCGCCAATTACAGCCCGATGGCAATTTACTGGTCGTTGCCAACCGGCATTTGAATTACCCGCCCTTGCTCAAACGCCTGTTTAGCCAGGTACAGCGCATCAGCGCGGATCAACGCTTTGTTATCTTCTGGTGCCAGACACCCAAATGCTGACACCCACTACAGGATCTCCTATGAAACCTGCACACGCCGCTGGCCGTAGCGCCTATTGCCTGATGCTGGCACGTATCAATTTGCCCCATTTGCAG
>NZ_JAUOSC010000502.1:0-336 GCF_030548285.1 Gilvimarinus sp. 1_MG-2023 | reverse complement strand
ATCACACTCGACCGTATTGGTCTGGATCAATTGGCGAATCTGGGCGGCAATTGCTTTTTGCTGCGCCTCCGCTTCTTTCTGGCGATTCAATTCGCGGTCGTGGGCGGCTTTGGCCTTGCGTGCGGCTTCGGCAGCAGCCTGGGTATCTTCCGGGGCATCCTCGCTGCCGGTACGTTTCAAGTGCGCTGATTTTTTCAGTTCCTTGGCGTTTTTCTTGGCTTTTTTCTGGTTAACCAGACCCATTTCCAGCATTTGTTCTTGCAGTGACTTGGCCATGACAAACTCCCTGTTATTGCTGCCATACACCGGCGGGGAGCAACCCGGCCAGTTGGGTGA
>NZ_JAUOSC010000501.1:0-336 GCF_030548285.1 Gilvimarinus sp. 1_MG-2023 | reverse complement strand
GAATAATCCCACGACTGGAGTCTTTCAGACTATCAAACAACACCCCGACGGCAGCTTCCGTCACCGCTTCCTGTTCCAGCTTGGCCAACGCTTCTGTCAGGGTCAGGCCCTGCCGATATACTATTTTGTAGGCATTACGCACCGCACTGATAGCGTCAGCAGAATAACCCCGACGGCGCAAACCTTCGGAATTGATACCATGTGGCTCAGCCGGATACCCCAGTGCCATAACGTAAGCAGGAATATCTTTTAATACCACAGTCCCGGCACCAGCCATAACATGGGCTCCGATCTTGCAAAACTGGTGTACCTGGGTGGCACCGCCCAGAATAGCCC
>NZ_JAUOSC010000500.1:0-336 GCF_030548285.1 Gilvimarinus sp. 1_MG-2023 | reverse complement strand
ACGGTGCCCAGATAGAAATTGCCCTTGATGACCAGCGCGTGAATATCCGCTCTGGTCGTTCACGTTTTACCTTGTCCTCCTTGCCTGCCAGCGAATTTCCTAACGTTGAATCGGTGGGTGAAGAAAAAAGCTTTACCATGAGCCAACAGGTGTTACGCCGGGCGCTGGATCGCACCAGCTTTGCCATGGCGCAACAGGACGTACGGTATTATCTTAACGGCATGCTGTTTGAAGTCAGCACTGACTCACTGCGTACCGTTGCAACCGACGGCCATCGCCTGGCGACCTGCCGTGTTGATATATCCGGGCCGGATGAAGCCAGCCAGATTATCTTGC
>NZ_JAUOSC010000050.1:0-606 GCF_030548285.1 Gilvimarinus sp. 1_MG-2023 | reverse complement strand
GAGTGGATGAGCGAACGCTTGAGGGGCCGAAAGCCGTTGGGCAAGGAGATTGATCGCTGTTTCATGTCTGCATCCTGATTGTTGTTGTAAATGGATGATCAGCAAAGGCTGAGGACACTATTCTGTCTGTTTGCCGGGTTAACGGAATACAGCGGATTTCCTGATGAATATAGGAAAACTGATGGGAGGAAACGGGAAAATTTCCTGCCGTGGGCGGGAATCGATCAGCAGGACTGACAGAGAGACTGAAGGTTAGGGGGGATGGTTATTTGCTGGTGCGATTGAGTGATGGACGAGGTGTCTGGAGAGGCCGTCCGGGGTGTCTGGAAAGAGGCAAGTGGTTACGGGGTTTACGAGTATGGCGATGACAACCCCAGCAGCAAAGCATGATGCTGTTGAGGGTTGTCGTCGCCATGGTCAGTTACTAACGCGCGGCATGCTGTTGCTGAAGCTGGGTCAGGTCGAGCAGAATATGTCCGGATTCCGTCAGCAGGGCATCATCTTCTTTCTGGTCGTGTGTGGCTGATGGTGCTTCTTCTTCGGACTCGACGGTTACTATTTCCTCTGGCTCAGGCTCATCTTCCAGCTGGGTCAGCAGTTCCATCC